>CANPYC010000018.1 GCA_947587615.1 Candidatus Gastranaerophilales bacterium
ATCGTTCGACTTGCATGTATGAGGCACACCGCCAGCGTTCGTCCTGAGCCAGGATCAAACTCTCCGTTGTCAGAAATATATGTCTGACACTCTATGAAAGAGTGATTTGACTCATTTTGAAATGTTTTAATTTATTTTCTTTAGTTAGAAGAAAGATAAAGTAAAACGCACTGTCCAATTGTTGAATGAATTTAACGGCAAAAAACAAATTTTGCACAAAAAAATCTTCTTTCGTTAAAAAAATCAACAGGTATTTGTCGTTTGTATTTGCATACCGAATATATTGGTTAGTTAAGATAGTTGTTTATGTGTATCAGTGTATACTGAGGATAAACTCAATCTTGGATAACTTATAATCGGCAAGATATGATATTCTATTTTCAAGGTACGAGAGAAATATATAAAATACTTCCGTTTAATCAAGATACTTAATCTGATTTGCTACTTACATTAACACACAAAAAAAATTAGTTTCAATTCTCTATATTTAATTTAGGTGATAATGTTTTAAGTGATGCATTCGCTTCACATTTATTATAGTATTACATAAAAAATTAAATTCAACATTATTCTTAATTTATTTACAAAAATTCACATATATTTATTTTCAAGGTATAAGATTGCCGCCTTATCGCTTGTAATGACTTACAAAAAGAACTTTGTGCAACAATGAGAGCCGGCAGCATGTGTTTTATTTTATTTTGACGGATTTAAAACCATACATTCATATAAGTAATAAATTAAATAAACAAAACGATATTATAATAATTTTATATTACGTTCAGGTTCTTATTTCTTGTTAGTGATTTAAAATGTAACAAAATGTAAAGACTAAAAATTATTTATAGCAATTTTAATTTAAAAAAATACTTTATTTAAATATAGGTTAGTTTAAATTTTATAGTGGGGTTAGGTTATGTCAACAGGTTATTATGATTTAGCATCAAAGGTTAACACAGGTGTTTACTTTGGAAGCGGCAGCTCTTATAAGACATCGGGCAACGTTTTTTCAAATAATACAGTAAGAACGGCTTCCAATATTAACATCGACAGAATGGCAAGAGATATGGCATCGGGCTACAAAAAAGATATTGGAGATATTGAAAAATATTTAAGTTTCGGTGACAAAGCTCAAGCTTTAGAAATGTATGAGGATTTATTTAACGAGGTTAAAAAATCTGCTAATGATTATAATTACGAGCTAAGTGACGGGCAAATTACCTCGATTTTAGACGAAGCTTATATGAACACTACGGGTCAATCATTCTCCGATAAAGCAATAGAAGGGACAAAATCTCCGTTTGTTACGGGCTTATTGGAAGGTGTACCGATTTTTGGTTGTTTTGCAAACTCCTATTCAAATAAAGAAGCTATGTCTAAAGTCTCAAAAGAGCCTCTAAGAGGAGTAGACAGAAATATGGAAACAATCGGAAGTTGTGTTTCGGGTGCTCTAAGCGGCGCTTTGAGCGGAGGTTTGGCAGGTATTGTAATCGGTGCAAGAGCCGGCGCAGCTTTTGGAAATATCCCGGGAATTTTAACCGGGGCAGCCGTAGGCGCTGTTTTAGGTATCGGATTTGGTTTGTTAAACAACTTTGTAAAAGGCTGGGTTGACGAAAACCCCAAAGCGTATTCATAAAAAGATTAAAAATATAAACCTCTTAATAAAACAATAAAACCTCTCAATTTGAGAGGTTTTATATTTTTAATTTTAAATGTATTCTTTGAATATTTCCTAAATATCTTCTTCTAAGATACTCTTTTTAGTTCTCAGATTTAAATATTCTTCCGATTTAGGAATAACCATATCACCGGTTAAAAGAATATAAATTGTTTTATTCGGATCGATTTTAAATTCTGTTAAAGGTGCCATCTGATGAGCACAAGCAATTAGATATTCTTTATCGGATAATTTATAGCTTGCTAAATCTTTGGCTTTTTTAGGATTGTTTACACTGTTTACATAGATTAATTTATCATTTTTTGTAAACGGAACACCTGCCATATCGTAAGTTTCACCGGAAGGCAGGGTGTATTTATGGAAAACTATTCTTGAGCGTTCCGGTTTTGATCTCCAAGCAGAGTAACCGATTTTTTCAACTCTTGCATAAAATTCCGTTCCTTTCGGGTAAAGGAATGTGCCTTCAGTTGAATAAACATCATTCGGGGCAGTGTATACATATTCATGACCTACTAAATCTTTTCTGGATCTTGTTGTATCTAAAGATGTTCCGATGATTATATTACCTGCTTCTATAATATTTTTAAGGTCATAAACTTGAACTTTGTTGTTTGTAGCAAAAGGAGCAAGTCCTAATGTATCACCTTTAATATATTCTGCTTTTTGGAAATCCCATCTGCCTTTACCAACGGCATTATCATACATATCACGGTATTTATCCTGAACTTTGTCAATATTAGCTAAAACTTTATCAAATAAAACCGCAGCTTCGGCTCTTGTAAGATTTTTTTCGGGTGTAAAACTGAGTGAATCAGGATGATTTACATATATTCCATTTGCAACGTTTTTAATATATGCACGTCTTGCCCAAAGCGGGATATCATTATAATCTTTAAAACGGGTAATATCAGCAGCAACATATTCACCGTTAGTGATGTTTGAAATCATGCTCATTGTTTCGTTGTGATTAATTGCCCTGTTTGGTTTAAAGGTCTTATCAGGATAGCCGAATGCCATTCTGATTTGTTCAGACAATGCAACGCTTTCAGCATTAGGCGTAAAAGAAGAAATATCTTTAAAAGTAGTATCTTGAACAACTTCTTCATTTTGTCTTCTGATAACTTTTAACAATGCCGTAACAAATTCGCTTCTTGTCATTGTGTCTTCGGGTTTAAATTTATTTCCGTCAATTACATATATATAGCCGTTTTGAATCGACCTGACGATTTCCGGACCTGCCCAATAATTGCTTTGTACGTCAATAATTTCAAGCGCATTGGCAACATTGGCAAGTAACAGTGCCAGTGTTATAATCAACATTTTTTGAAATTTTTTCATTTAATACCTCTTATTTCATACATAAATGGTTTTTTGACAATATTGTATCAGAATAATTTTACAATAACAGCAAGATAAAATCAAATAATTTTATCTAAAATTTTATTAAAATCAATGTCAAGACATTTTGATTCTTTACAATTTTCGCTTCTTTCGTGCCAAAGGCAGGGTCTGCAAGGAATTTCATTTGTTACAATTGTAACATTATTTGAGTTTGGCGCAAGTTTTTTTTCGTTTGTCGAGGCAAAAATTCCAATTACATTTGAATTTACGGCAACTGCGACATGAAAAGGCGCACTATCAACGCAAATAACATTTTTTGAATTTTTCATAACAAATGCCATTTCCATAATATTTTTAGTTTTGTTAAAATAATTTACAAAATTGTTATGTTTTGAAATATTTTCATTTTGAAGAATTTGATTTATTAATTCCTCATCATCCCTTCCGCCCAAAAGCACAACCTGCTTGTTTTTTTGCAACAAACCGTTTATCAAATTAACCCAAAAAGTTAAGTTGGGACACTTTAGAATATTCTTTTTAACTGACATTTTTGATACACCCGGATGAATTGCAATATATTCACCCTTTTTCAAATTTTCGTCAAGGTTGAAATCTGTTTTAACTTCAATTGACGGGTTTTGAAATTCATGGCTAACAACAGGTTCAACAAGTGAATGATACATTTTTGCGGCATATTGATTTTCATTGAGTTGAACTTTTTTTGTTAAAAGAAAATCTGTTTTAGAACAATAGCCGATTCTTTCTTTAATTCCCGTTAAAAAAAGAATTACAGCCACAAAAGGGCTTTTACCGCTTGAAATTACGCAGTCGAATTTTTGTCTTCTTGCTTTGCAAATAAACTTTAAAACATTGAAATATTTGCTCAATCCTTTTGCTTTAATGTCAACAGGTATGACATTATTAATCATATCCGTAAGATTAACAATTGATTTAGAGCGAGCCTCAAGCGCAAGGGTAATTGTTGCACTCTTGTATTCTTCCTTTATGCTTTTAATTGCAGGCAAAAAGAGGATTTCATCTCCAATTCCGCCATAGTTAATAAAAAGAATATTTTTATATTTATCCATAATTTTATTATCGTTGGGATATTTTTTTAAGTCAATGTATTGACAATATTTTATATTACTGGTAGTATTTACTAGCGATAATTGTTCAGGCAATATTTACAATAAGTATTGTCATCTGTTTATTACTACTTGTTAAATTTAATATTATTTTAGAGTTGCAGCGCTGTAAATTGTTACTGTAAAAAAATGAAGCTATAAGGCACTGCAAGGTAAAATTGAATATATATCGGGATGTAGCGCAGCTTGGTAGCGCACCTCGCTTGGGACGAGGGGGTCGCAGGTTCAAATCCTGTCATCCCGATTTTTTGTTACTTTTTATATTTTGATTTATGTTGCGTGATTAGTGTTTAAATTTATATATTTTTCAGCTTTAGCTGAAATTAAAACAAAGCCTGCGCTAAATTATTTAATAAGTTAAGCTAAAGTCTACTGATGATAATTTACTTAAAAACTCAGATACAACTATTAATAATGCTATCAAGGAAAATATTAACCAATTCCACCTCAAAACCGTCTCAAGGGAGGGGTTTGTGTTTGTTAATTGTTTATAAAGGTGTTTGATGCGATGATAAATATGTTTTAAAGAGGCGAGTAATAAGTTTAAAAGTCAAAACATACCTCCAAGTTATCGCAAAAGAGTGCAGCATAAGAGAATTAACTGGTTTTATTATAAAACAAATGCACTTGAAGCAATATTTAAACTTGAAACATGTATAAATACGACAAACCTTGATAAAACGGCAGATTAAAGCCCGCCCCAAGGTTTTTTGTTCTCATCCTTTTATAAATAACCCGCCTTTGCTAATGACGTATCTTGAGAACACCCAGCCCGGCTGCCCTTGCAATGACACAGAAAAAAAACACCTCCTCTTAAACAAAAAAAATGCTTGACGTTAGTCAAACATTTATAAACACGAGGATATCAAGAGAGAGAGTAAAATATACTTTTTTTATATGATATTACCTCTAAAAATTTTATTTCTATATATCTAAAATCTATAAACCAAAATCAGTTAAATTCCTTTTTCCCTACATTTATATAAAGTTTTTTTCTTTGGATAAATTGCCTTCTTTGCGTTATTTTGTTAACAAATTTTAACTTTTCATTAAAGTTTTATTTCTATGATTAGTTTAAATCTGCACTATATCTTAATTTAACAACCTCTTGTTAATTGTTTTAAATTTTGTTAAAATATAAAATTGCTTAACTTATTACATTGTTAAAATAGAGGTTCAATTATGCAAATTTATGACAACATTTCTCAATTAATCGGCAAAACTCCGCTTGTTAAAATCAACAGGCTGAATAAAACATCAAATCTCGTTTTGGGAAAAGTTGAATACTTTAATCCGACAGGCTCAATTAAAGACAGGGTTGCTCTTGCTATGATTGAACATGCTCAAAAAGAGGGAATAATTCATCCTGATAGAACAGTGATAATTGAGCCAACGAGCGGAAATACAGGTATCGGTTTAGCTCTTGTATGTTTAATTAAAGGTTATAAGCTAATTTTAACAATGCCTGAAACTATGAGCGAAGAAAGAAGAAAGCTTTTAAAGGCTTATAACGCTAAGTTAGTGCTAACCTCGGGTGCTAAGGGCATGCAGGGCGCTGTTGATGAAGCAAACAGACTAAAGCAAGAAATTAAGGATTCTTTTATTCCTCAGCAGTTTTCAAATGTCGCAAATCCCGCTGTGCATTATAATACAACCGCTCAAGAAATTTGGAATGATACGGATAACAAGGTTGATATTGTTGTTGCAGGGGTTGGAACGGGCGGAACCGTTAGCGGCATTGGGAAATTTTTAAAAGAAAAAAATAAAGATATAAAAATTGTTGCTCTTGAGCCAAAAAGCTCGCCCTTGATAACCGAAGGGAACAGCGGTGCGCATAAAATTCAGGGTATAGGCGCAAATTTTATTCCAAAGAATTTTAACAGAGAATATGTTGATGAAGTTGTAACAATTGAGGACGAATTGGCGCTTGAGTATACAAAGAAGCTTTCAAAAGAAGAGGGGATTTTTGCGGGTATTTCTTCAGGTGCGGCAATTGCAGCAGCTATCAGGTTGGCAAGTGAGGTTGAGAATAAGACAATTGTGGCTGTTTTGCCTGATAGTGGTATGAGATATTTGTCAAATTTAAATTTTGATGATTGATAAAAAAGAAGGTTTAGCCCGTGGCAATCTTGCCGAATGTATGTTTACTTCAAGTAACGGCAGACTGAAATCTACCCCGCTTTCTGCGTGTACACTTCTTCTAAGTTCTAAGATTGCCACGGGTGTATATATATTCCATGGTAAAACTAATTCATCACCTAGGCTATAGCCTTGTTAAGGAGATAAAAAGCATTGGTTATGAAACGGTGGACTGAAGTCCACCCTGGGGACTACGGATACTAAACGACACAACGAAGAATTATAATTGCAGGGTAGACTTTAGTCTGCCATCTCAAAACTACTGGTGTATTTATTCCCTGATAAATTTCATTCTTCGCTTCATGCTACACCCTTATTAATAACACAAAAAGAAAGCATTATTTATAAAACGGTGGACTGAAGTCCACCCTACGGACTACGGATACTAAACGACACAACGAAGAATTATAATTGCAGGGTAGACTTTAGTCTGCCATCTCAAAACTTGACTTGCGGGCTTTTAGTTTTTAACTTAGAGCATGGCAGACTAAAGTCAGCCTGTCTCAATCCACTGTTTCATCAAAGGTTAAACCCGGGGCAATCATGCTGAATGGATACTTGTTTTAAGTTCTAAGATTGCTTTTTAACAACAATTAAGATGGTAGACTAAAGTCTAGCCTACGGTTGGTTTCAAGGATAGGTGAAGGTTTATAGCGATGAGTAGAGGCATTGTTGATATAAACTTTCCTTAAGAAGCTAAATAATATCAATAGCTTTATCAAAAAACTTAAGGGTTTTAAAATAACAACCGCTAAAGCGAGAATATATCTTTAATATCTTGATACGTAAGTGACTTAACAATATTTCTATCAATTGAAACAACGCTATCAACCAAAGAACGTTTTTTAGATTTTAGTGCTTGAATTTTTTCTTCAACCGTGTTTTTAGTTATTAATCTATAAACAAATACTTTTTTGGTTTGACCTATTCTATAGGCTCTATCGGTTGCCTGGTCTTCAACAGCAGGATTCCACCAAGGGTCATAGTGAATAACATAATCCGCACCCGTCAGGTTCAAGCCTGTTCCGCCCGCTTTTAGAGATACAAGGAAAATTGGAATAGTAACATCATTATTAAAGCGCTCAACAACTTCCTGTCTGTCTTTTGTTTTGCCCGACAGATATTCATATTTAATTCCTTTAGTTTCAAGCCAATTTTTAATTATATCAAGCATGCCGACAAATTGCGAGAATAGAAGTATTCTATGCTTTTCTGCAATTATTTCTTCAAGCATATCCTGCAATTGTTCAAATTTACCGGAGTCGTTTATTCCAAGCTTTCCTTCTTTATCATACAACCTCGGATGACAGCAAATTTGTCTTAATCTTAATAATGCCGAGAAAATTGACATTCTGGACTTTTCAAGCCCATGGGTTTCAATTGATTTAAATAATTCTTCTTTAGTTGAATCAAGGACTTGTAAATATAAATCTTTTTGCTCCGGTGTAAGTTCGCAATATGCAACCGATTCAATTTTATCAGGCAGATCTTTTGCAACATCTCTTTTCATACGTCTTAAAATAAAGGGGAATATTTGAGATTTCAAACGTTTTTGAACTTCCGTGTCCTCATTTTCAACAATCGGATTAACAAACCTATGATTAAATTCATTTGCGTCAAACAAAAATCCGGGCATGAGAAAATCAAAAACAGACCAGAGTTCTTCAAGACGATTTTCAATTGGAGTACCTGAAAGCGCAAGTCTATGAGTAGAATTTAACATCTTGCAGGCACGTGAAGTTTGGCTTTGCGAGTTTTTAATATTCTGCGACTCATCTAAAATTACATATCTGAATTTTTCTTTTTTTAATTCGTCAATATCTCTTCTTAAAAGCGCATAGCTGATTATTACAACATCATACTTGGATATTTCTTTAAATTTTTTCTTTCTGTCACTGCCCGATAATGCTAAATATTTTAAATTAGGCGCAAATTTATCAATTTCCTTTTCCCAGTTGAATACAACTGAAGTCGGGCAAACAACAAGAGAAGGTTCTTTATTGTCTTTTTCTTTTGCACGCTGTAAAAGTGCCAGCGTCTGAACTGTTTTACCAAGACCCATATCATCTGCTAAAACACCGTTTAAACCGTATTTATATAAAAACCATAGCCATGAATACCCTTTAAGCTGATACTCTCTAAGCTCTGCCTTAAGTGCTTTAGGTAGAGGCGTTGTATCCATTGTTGAAAATGTTGAAATTTCTTTCCAGAACTTAGAAAAACTGCGAGACATTTTTAAATTTATCCCCATTTTTTCCATTTCCGAAACTACACCCGCCCTATAAGTTTTTACAATATATTTATCTTCGTCGTTTTTATAAACATCATAAGTATTAAAAGATTTTAATAAAGATAAAACATCATCAACGGGAATTGACACTTGCCCGCCCGAGGGGATGTTATAGTATTTAGCACCGTCATAAGTAAGGTCGATTATCTTTTCAAAATCAACCTCTCTTTCATCCGCTAAACCTTTAAGCTGAATTTCAAATTTATCCGTTCCGTCAAGCGAAAAATCAATATCTGCAATTAGTTTTAAACCTTTTTTATTGAGTTTGTAGAAAGATAGGTCGTCTTTTTCAATAAATTCCCAGCCTTCTCCCGCTTTTGAGATGTAGTAGTTATAAAAATCTATTGCAAATTCTTTATCAAGCGCAAGATTATTTGATTGAACCGGCGCAAACCTGCAAGCTAAAAGCATTTGATATGCGGACTGTTCAAATTCCAAATCCCTTTTAATCCAGTACAAAAGCTCTTTTTTAGGGTCTTTAATTGTAATATAGGGGGTTTTAAGCTGTTTTTGATAAGGAACTCTAACCCCGTCATATTCAAATTCTAAAGAAGCTTTCAAGGATTGGTCATAATCAACACCTAACTCAACTATGCATTTTGGGGGTCTTTTTTCAAATGTAAGTTTTTCTAATTCTTCCGACATATTAACAGTCATAACTTCTTTAAGTTTAGGAAGCTCTTCATAAAGAAATTTACCGCCGTCTGCGTCTTTTATGTCAGAGAAGCTTGTTTTTGTTAAGTTTTGCGGTATAACGTTAACCGCTGTATCCGCCTGAAATATAATATCTTTATATCTGCCCCATTTGAGCTGTCTTGAAAAATATCTTACTTCTTCAAAAGGATAAATTTCTTCCGTATCGTTTCTTTTCCAATAAAGACTAAGTAATATATTACCCGAATAAGACACTTCAACATCAAGGCAAAGGTTCCAAACAGAATCGCTAAATTTAATTTTCTTATGCGTTTTTGCATCTATAACGTCATCCATCTTAGAAAGCATTCTGAAAAATTCATCAAATTTTCCAATAGAGACATCATACCAGCCCGATTTTTTATCAAGTCTTGATTGACTTAAAAGCATTTTAAACATTACAACTTCAAGCTTTTGAGAATTATTCAGCTCAAAGTTTTCATCTTCTTTTTGTTTGGCTATAATTTGTTTGAAAACGGCTTCTAAATCACGTATAACTTTTTTAGTATGCCTGTTCATAACAAGAATTGAAAAGAAATTCTGCCTGCGCTTGGGGTTGAAATGAAAGATAAAATCTCCCATAGGTTCAGGGTTCATCTCAAGTTCTTCATCTTCAAGCTTTGGTTCAATATTAAACTTTTCGTAAAGATATTCTTCAAAAAAATGATTTTTTAAAGAAGCAAAACCGAGAGCAATAGCATGCTTACACCATGGCTCTTCTAAAGGACAGTTGCAAGTCGGCTTTGCTCCCGCTTTAGTAAATTTTATGCCCGTTTCATAGTGAGATTTAAAATTACCTTTAATTTTAGCCCTCACAATATTTTCATTAAACTTTAGCTCTTCAACCATGCCTTTTTGGTATGTTTCATAGCCTCGTCTGAATGAACCGGGTTTTGAATTATCTTTTAAATATTTGTTATTGAACGTATATTTCACAAATTATCCGTGACAAACTACTAGCAATAAAAGCACAAAAAAAGTAAAACCATATAAGGTTAATCCATCCAGTGCTAACATTAATAAGATAACATCATAGTAAAAAAAACGCAAGTATTTATTTTAAATAATATACCATATTAACACCCGCTCTAACATTAATTGAACCGGGTTCAATTGATTCAACAACGTTTTCCGCCATAGCAGTATCGGCCATAGCACCTGCTGCTTTTAGGGAATTACTATAATATCTTGGTTGAACATAATTAGCGTTTAAAGAGCAGTAAGGATTAATTGATTTTGGTTTATCAAGCTGCGCATTTGCTGATGCTGCAATAAGCTCTGCTCTTGCTTTTGCGCTTCTTGTTGCTTTTGCCATTAAGTCGTTACATGTTGCTTCACCGTTTTCAATCGAAAAATTAAGCTGACCGATGTTTTTAATTCCTGAATTCATTGCAATTTGAATTATTTCAGATATTTTTGATAAATCTTTTAATTTTACTTCAAAGCCGTTTTTAACTTCATATTTTTGAAAAATGCGCACTTTATCTTTATAAGAATAAACATTATTAACACTAAAAGCAATTGTTTTTATCGATTCATCAGAACCTAATTTTTCTTTAATTTTCTTTTGGGCTTCAGATACAATTTTATCATTTTTTTCTTTTAACTCTTTTAAATTTGTTCCCGAGTTTTCAACATACATCTTAATTTTAGCTGTATCCGGTGCAATTTCGGTGTTAAGCGAATAATCAGCAGATATTGTTGATTCTTTGATATTGGCTTCATTAGCTAATACAGGCATAAACAAACTTGTTGCAAGTAAAATAAAAGCAATATTCTTTTTCATTTATTCTTCTCCTTCAATAATTTTTATTAATTCCGCTTCCGATAAAATCTTAATTCCAAGCTCTTGCGCTTTTGTTGCTTTTGAACCCGGGTTAGAGCCGACAACAACATAAGTTGTATTTTTTGAAACACTGTTTGGAGTTTTAGCGCCAAGCTCTTTTAATTTTGCCTGCGCAACTTCTCTTGACATTGTTTCAAGAGTTCCCGTTAATACAAAACTTTGTCCTTTTAATCTTAAATCAACAATACCCGAATATTTGTTTTTAATTTTAACTCCGAGCGAAATAATTTCATCAATCATTGAAATATTTTTTTCATCTCTAAAATATTCAACAATACTCTGTGCAATTTTTACTCCAATCCCCGCTATTGCAGATAGTTCTTCAAATGTTGCGCCTTCAAGAGCGTAAATATCTTTAAAATTTTGAGCTAAAATATCACTTGATTCTTTTCCGACAAATCTAATTCCAAGCGCATTAATAAATTTTGATAAAATTGCATTTTTTGAAGTTTCAATCGCATTTAGCAAATTGCTTGCAGCTTTTTCCTGAATTAAATCAATTGTTAGAAGCTCCTGCGCCTTAAGTTTGTAAATATCTGAAGGATTTTTCAAATAACCTTTTTTATAGAGTTTTTCAATAACATTTCCTCCAAAGCCTTCTATATCCATTCCCTGTTTTGAAGCAAAATATTCTATTCTTCCGATTATTTGAGCGCTGCAACCTTCTTTATTCGGACAATAGGTTGCAACTTCTCCTTGTATTTCAATTAAAGGAGTATTACAGCAGGGGCAAGTTTTTGGAATATCAATCGGCTTAGAATTGCTTGTTTTTCTTGATTTTACAACTTTTGGGATAATTTCAGCCGCTTTTTTAACTAAAACCTCATCATTTACGGATACATCAAGCCTTTGAAGCTCATCAAAGTTATACATTGAAGCTCTTGAAACAACGCTTCCCGATAAATTAACAGGCTCAATTATTGCAACAGGTGTTACAATCCCCGAGCGCCCAACACTGAATTCAACATCACGAAGAGTTGACCATACTTCTTCCGGTGGAAACTTAAAAGCCGTTGCCCACTTTGGAGCTCGTGCGGTAAAACCAAGCTCTGTTTGTTTAGCTAAAGAATTAACTTTTATAACAACTCCATCAGTTGCATAGTCAAGCTCTTTTCTTTTTTCTTGCATATTTGAGCAATATTCAATCACTTGATTAATATTTTTACAAATTGTATAGTTATTAACCTTAAAGCCCAGTTTTTTACAATAGTCCATAGCGTCGCTATGAGTTAGAATATTTTTATTTTTATCAATTATAGCCGCATAAATAAATATTGACAAATCCCTATCTGCACTAATTTTAGGGTCAAGCTGCCTTATTGAACCGGAGGCAGCGTTTCTTGGGTTTGCAAAAGTTTTTTGATTATTTGCAAGTTGTTGAGCGTTTAATTTGTTGAATGATGTAATAGGCATATATAACTCGCCTCTTACTTCAATATCAACCTCTTCAAAAAGCCTTAGAGGAATTGATTTAACGGTTTTTAGATTATTTGTTATATCTTCTCCGATTGTTCCATCCCCTCTTGTTAAACCCCTTACAAAAACGCCTTTTTCATAAGTTAAGCTGATTGCAAGCCCGTCAATTTTAAGTTCTGCAACTAAATCAATATCTTTATAATTATTTGCTAAAAGCAAAAGTTGAGTTGAATTAATTTCACCAACATCCTTTAAAACTCTATTATACCACTGTTTAAGTTCATCAGAGTTATTTGAATTATCAAGGCTATATAGCCGAACCTTATGGGCAACCTGATTAAATTTCTCGCTAATTGCACCAACTCTTTGTGTTGGGCTATCAGGCGTGATTAGCTCTGGGTGCTCACTCTCAAGCTCTTTTAATTCACGAAAAAGCTTGTCATACTCATAGTCTTCAAGCTCGGGAGAATCCTCAACATAATATTTATACGAATTTAACTCAATTATTTTACGTAAATTTTTAATTCTTTCTTGTACATCCATAGATAATATTTTAATATAAACTTATGAGTATAATCAAATTGTTAAGCAAAAAAACGGATAAAACAATCTTTACAACTCCGTCCCACAACCAAAAAGCATATTTTAGCCAAAATTTAGAGTCTTTTTACAAAAATGATTTTTCTGAAATTGAAGGTTTTGACAATCTTTCAGACCCTAAAAATTCAATTATGATGGCGCAAGCAAGAGTTTCAGAGATGCTCCATACAAAACAAACTTTTTTTATAACTCAAGGTGCAACAACGGCGCTGCTTGCAGCTATGAAAGCAATAATAAAACCGACTGATAGAGTTTTGGTTGCAAGAAATTGCCATAAGTCAATTTTTAGCGGCTTAATTTTAACAGCGGGTGTTGTTGATTGGTTTATGCCCGAATTTAACCCCGAATGGGGAATTTATACCGTAATTGATGAAAAAAAGCTTGAAAAAACGCTTGAGCTTAATGATTATAAAGCTTTTATTATGACTTCACCCACTTACGAAGGAGTTAATTCAAATATTGAAAAAATAGCTAATCTTTGTTATGACCATAATACTTATTTAATTGTTGACGAAGCGCACGGTTCACTTCATTACTTTAGCTCTGATTTAGGTAAATCAGCTATATCTCAAGGAGCTGATATATCAGTTAATTCTCTTCATAAAACGGCGGGTGCGCTAAATCAGTGTGCAATTTTAAACATATCTCATAAAATTAAAAATATTGATATTTCAACCTTTCAAAAATCAATCAATCTTTTTCATACAACATCCCCTTCATACCCGCTTTTATCAAATATTGAAGCATGTATAAATTATCTTGATTCTAAAGAAGGCAGGGCTGAAATCGCCAATCTTATAAATGAAATTGAAAAAATGAAGCATGAGCTTAAAAACTTTGGTGTTGAATTTTTTGATACAGCAAATTTGGATAAAACAAAAATTCTGCTTAGAAAAAAAGGTGTATCAGGGTTTGATTTATCGGATTCAATGTATGATGATTTTAATATTGAAGACGAGCTTAATAATTCAATCTGTGCGCTATATTTAACAGGAATAGGTACAACAAAAGCAAAACTTGATAAATTAAAAAATGCACTTAAAAAACTTCCGATTAACCCTTCTTATGAATTTCAAGAGGCTGAAAGCCAACCTCATCCTTTAGTTAAATTACAGCCCATTGAAACATTTAACCGCAATTTTGCTTATGTTAACAAAGAAGAATGCCTGCTTAAAGTTTCAAATAAAATGCTTATACCATACCCTCCGGGGATTGGTATTTTATACCCCGGTGAAGCTATTCAAAAATGGCACTTAGATTACTTAAATAATGATGTCGAGGTTATTGTATGAACAAAAAAAGAGTTATTGTTATTGTAATCGACTCTATGGGTGTTGGTGCGCTTGATGACGCTTTTGAATTTGGGGACGATAATACCTGTAATACGTTGGCAAATTTAGCAAATAAAGCGGACGGGTTAAATGTTCCCTATTTTGAAAAATTGGGACTTGGTAATATTATTGATATTAAAGGTGTAAATAAAGTTGATAAACCGCTTGCAAAATATGGTATCTTAAAAGGAAAATCAAAAGGGAAAGATACAACAACGGGTCATTGGGAATTGATGGGGCTTATTTTAGATAAACCCTTTAAAACTTACAAAAAATTTGATGATGATATTATTAATGAATTTGTTAAAAGAACCTCATGCAATGGAATTTTAGGTAATTATCCCGCTTCGGGCACAAAAATTATTGAAGAGCTGAATAGGGAACATCAAAAAACAAAATTTCCTATTATTTACACCTCTGCTGATAGCGTATTTCAAATTGCACTTGATATTGATTTAATACCCCCTGAAACGCTTTATGATTGGTCTAAAATCGCAAGAAATATTTTGGATGAAACGGATGCGGGTGTTTCAAGAGTAATTGCTCGCCCTTATAGGGTAATTGATAACAAACCTCAAAGAATAGGATCTTTAAGGCACGATTACTCGGTTAAACCTTATAAAGACACTGTTTTAAATATTTTAGAAAAAAACAATAAAAAAGTTTTAGGGATAGGTAAAATTTATGATATTTTCTCGGGTTCCGGTATCAGCGAAAAAATACTGACAAAAGGTAATACAGACGGCTTAAACCAAACACTTAGCGCAATTAAAAATTCATCAAATGATTTAATTTTTACCAATTTAGTTGATACGGATATGCTCTATGGGCACAGACGAGATTATATCGGCTATAAAAACGCAATTGAAGAAATAGATTCTTATATTCCAAGGTTTATTGAAGCAATGAATGATGATGACTTATTAATTTTCACAGCAGACCATGGCTGTGACCCTACTTATAAAGGAACTGATCACACAAGAGAGCAGGTTCCTTATCTTGCTTATTCAAAAAACCTTAAAGGCGGCTCGATAGGTATAAAAGACAGTTTATCTTATGTTGCTGATGTTATTAAAGAAGAGCTTCTTTAATCTCCAAAAACCATAAATACTTTGTCATTATCAAGAGCATATTGCTTTAAGAAATCTTTTTGATTTTCAACAAAACCCATTACATCTCCAACATTATCATCGGGGCTGTATGCAAATACACCCATAACTTCGGGGTTTGATATAAACATTTCATTATATTCCCTGTTACCCTTTCTTGTGTTGGAATTAATCATAGAAAATGTTTTAATGATTTTGTTCCTTACTTTCTCGGGCTCAATTTCGCTAAACGGTTTATTTGCATTATCTTTAACAAATTGAACATATTTTTCATCAGATAAATTCAGCGTATCTTTGATTAATTCTGAAATATATCTTCTGTCTGATTCTCTTATGCCGCCAAAGATGTAGTTCTTTTTAAATTCATTAATATTTTTGCCGCAACCTGAACCCGAATCCGTCTCGCCTCCTCCATGGACATAGTTTGCACTTGCATTTAATATCAGACCTTGAGTCCTAAAAAAGCGATATTTGCTCTCGGGCCTTTCGGCATAACTGACCGATAATAATGCATCAGAGTCAGGAAGTGCAAAAACATCAAATTTATTCAGTTGATTTGAATAGTCAAGCCCATGGACAAAAAATTTAATATTTCCGGTGTTAACACTTTGGCCACTCAATTTACCATGTCTTTTTGATGAGACACCTTTTGCCTTAATTCCACGAGAAATAGAACCTTTTGGAAATCCGATTTTTTCCCATGTGTCATTTTCAACTTCGTTATATTTTATTATTATTAGTCCTTGTTTATTTTTATATATTCCTTTTAAATTTGTTGAGCCGTCAGGGTTAACTTGAGTTATTGCTTCATTAACTCTTGAAGCGGGAGGGATTTTTGTTACGGGTAAAAGCGGTTGAGTTGTTTTAAGCTGATTGATTAATTTATCGATTGTATTTGTTTTATCAATAAATTCTTTTTCATGTTTATTAAAAAATTCATCAGTTTCTTTAACCGCTTTCATATCTGCAATAGTGAATATTTTTGACATTTGAAAAAGATTGTCATACTGCATATCAAAAGCAGTTGATTGCATTCTTTTTTGAGCGTCAGGTGCTTTTGGATTATTAACATAACTAAACCATTCATGGTTTTTAATTAAAGAATAAAGTTTTATTTGCTCATCTTTTGACAGATTTATTTTTTTTAGAATGTAGTAAGTATCAAAAGCGCTTTCATTACTATGTGTTCTATCATTTAAACCTTCTCTTTTAGTAATATCGTGGAATAATCCCGCTAAAAGCATAAGTTTTTTATCTGAATTATTAAGTTCATTAAAATCAGGGTTTTGAGAAATTTTTTGAACTACTTTTAGAGTGTGCTTGAATAAATTATAGTAATGGGTATCATGTTGAACTTTATTAATTTCACTTCTTAATTCAGGGAAGAATTTAATAATTTTATTTAAGTTTTGTTCTAATTCAATGTTGCTGCAATTAATTTTATTATCTTCACTATATTTAATTACATAAGGTCTTAGTTTTTCAATTACTTCTTTTGTTTTTGGGTCTTTAATTTCAGCAAGTTTTTTACCGTTATTTAGGTTAATAGGATAACCCGTTATTGTAAAACAGTGGTTTTCATTACCATCTACGCAAACACCAAATTTACTATGATGAAGTTCAAAACCAAAATAGTCATATACTTTTTGTCTTTCTTCACTCGATAAATCTTTAACTATATCAAAAGTATCTTTAATGAATCTGTGGGTTGAATATTGCTGGGATATTTTTAAATTATTAAATTCTTCATCCGACATATTTAAAAGTGTATCTGATAGCTCAGCAATATTATTTTCTACTTCATCAATTTCATCTTTGGATAGCTCATTTACTTCAATACCTATTGATTTAACTAATTTAGGTAAAAGTGCGCAATATTCTTCTTGATTAGTTGGAATTAGAGGAAAGCGTTCTTTTATTTTTTCGCTCAGACCAAATGTTCTATTATTATCTATTGCAACCAGTTTTCTTAAGACTTTTCTTTTTTTAATTAAAGGAATTTCATTTACGTTTTGTTTATTTAATATATCTTTAAATTCGGCTGCAATTGATAAATCATTAATTGAAAAGGAATTTATTACTTGTTTTCCTAATGAGTGCTGAAGATATTTAATATTACTCAATGAGATATTACCGTATTCAAATAACAGTGCATTAAGTGTAACATCATCAAATTCGCCTTTTTTGTATTCCTCTAATAAAAAATCAAAATAATCACGACTAGCACCATTTTCATTTATATTAAATTCGATGGTATTTATCTGTATACCATTCAATAAATATTCACCGTTGTTGTTTTTTAATTTAATAAGATAGTCAATGTATTCTTTATTCTCAGGTGTTAGGGCTTGCACAATACTTTCGATTTCACTGCTGTTGAATCTGTAATTACCTTGTTCATTTTTTGAATTAATAATTGTATTGATTAAATCTTTATTCTCAGGTGTTAGAGCTTGCACAATACTTTCAATTTCGAAGTTATCGAATCTGTAATCGTCGTATTCATCTTTTAAATCAATAAGATAGTCAATGTATTCTTTATTCTCGGGTGTAAGGGCTTGTGCAATGCTTTCAATTTCAATGCCGTCGAATCTGTAATTACCTTGTTCATTTTTTGAATTAATCATTGTATTGATTAAATCTTTATTCTCTGGTGTTAGAGCTTGCACAATACTCTTGATTTTGCTGCCGTCGAATCTGTAAATGCCGTATTTATCTTTGAAATTAATAAGATAGTCAATGTATTCTTTATTATCAGGTGTTAGGGCTTCTGTAATACTTATAATTTGACTGCCGGAGAATCTGTAATTTTCTTGTTCATCTCTTAAATTAATAAGATATTCAATGTATTCTTTATTTTCGGGTGTTAAGGCTTGTGCAATGCTTTCAATTTCAATGCCGTCGAATCTGTAATTACCTTGTTCATTTTTTGAATTAATTACAGAAGTGATTAAACCTTTATTTTCTTTTGTTATAACATTTATAATACTTTTAATACCGCTCTTATCAAACCTTGGTTTACCGTATTCATCTTTTAAAGCGAGTAAATAGATTCCAAATTTAATATTAAGCCCTGCTCTGTTATAATTAGACATGGCATCAAGTGAACTTGAAGCTGCAGTTTTTTGCTCAAGCTCTTTCTTTTCTGATTTTGATTGCTTAATACTTTTACATTTATCGGCAATTTTTCCTAAAAATATTTTCATTATCAAACCTTTTGATTAACATAAATTTAACGGGTGATAATAATATAAAAAATATATTTTTAGAAATTTTTCCCTGAAAAAATTAATTTTTAAATTTTGTAAAGAAAAATATACAAGTATTTAATTTGTTTACAATTTTTAGTTTGCCTTAAGCAAAATATTACATTTCGTTATGATATGTTTTTACCTTAACTTTAAAGCATTTAGTCTTTGTCTTAATTTTGACTTATCTACCCAACCATTATACGAATCCATATAAATACTATCGCATTCAATATCGCCTAAAAAGTTAAAGCGTTTTTGCGTTTTGTTCAAATCATCAATAGGTACATCATTGAATTTAGAACTCATATAAATTTTTGTATCGTCATTTCCTGCTACATCTTTTGTAATATTAGTTGCATATTCAACAATAGCATTTCTTAATTCAATACCAACATCTTTTGACAGACTGTTTGAATTATTTATTTCAATATTATCAATTATTAAACATGGTTTATTGTTTTCATCAGTCACAAAATAACAAAGAGCATTACCTATCGTTTTATTTGTATTATTATCAACAATTTCAATCATATTATAAGCGCTATTCATTAAATAATGAGGCATAGCAGAACCGTTTGCTCCTCCCATACCAATACAGCATGTAGAATAGTTGCCTTGGAAAATATCTTTTTGAGGAATTCTATCCCACATTTTTATTGTTAAATCAAGATTTTTTGTTTTTTGTGATTTAGAATTGTTTATTTTTGATACATCATCTAATCTTTGGTTTAGATGATCTTGAATAGTTAGAGTATTTTGAGCATTCTGCGTTTTTTGAGGATTATTTAGATTGCCTTTTGCTCTTTTAAATATGGGTTGGAGCTGTTTTGTTAAATTAGTAATAAATCCTTTAAATTTTGCTTTACTTGTTATATATTGCGTTGGAATAAAAAATTTATCATCTTTTATATATTTTACAAATTGTTTATCAACAAAACCCTTTGCGGGAGTTTGTCTTAAAGTTTCAATATCTTCAACTAATTGCATGGCTATTTGAGATAATTGCTCTTGATTTTTGTCTTTAGTTTTAAATTGAACATTATTTTCTTTTAAAGGTTTTAACCATGCAGCATAATTTAAGTTATATTTATCAAACATGTCTTTGGTATTAGCGTTTGTTTGACCATATATATTAGAGTCGTCTTGAATAAATTTATTAAAATCACCAAGGTTTGCTGCTTTTAATAAATGATTAAATACCGTTGAATCCTCGTTTTCTTCTATTTCTTGTGCTAAAAGATGGGTATATTCAATATCCCAGCTTAATAATTTTTCGAGAGGTATTTTTGATATTTCATCATCATCTAAACCGCATTTTTTTAAGACACCCCTAAATAAATCGAGATTTAATTGAGCAGTATCAACAATTCCTGTTTTTGCCATTTTACGCATTTTTGACATGCCTAAATGATTTGCTTCAAATCCATAAATAAGATTTAAAAGCCCAATTTTTTGCTCAGGCAGAAACGGTTTATTATATATGCTTGATGAATTGCATAAATCCTTTAAGAGTTGAATACTGTCAGGATTAAATCTGCCTATAAATTCGTTATTGCACATAACTTCAAAAAATCTTTTTCTAAAGAGATTATCTAAAGTTTCTTTATCAAAAGCGTAAGAAAATAATAGAAAATATGCTGCATACGTATCAAAAAACCATTCTATTGCTTGTGACATTTCATTTTCATTATTATATTCACCATTAACATATAACGCAGGATGAGCAAACATCTTTTGTTTTTGTGCATCGATTTTATTTATATTTTCATCTAATTCATCCCAAAAACCGTTTGGAGCGTGTCTTATTATACTGAAAATTACATTTTCATCAAATCTATAACTACCGTCATTGTTTTTAAAATTAACAAGATAATTAATACCATCCTTGTTTTTATCTGTTATAAATTCTGCATTGTATGAGATATTGTAACAGGAAAACCTGTATTTACCGTTATAGTCTTTTGCATTGATTAATTCTTTGATTACATCTTTATTTTCAGGTGTTATTTTACTTGTAAGCGAATTAATATCATATTTATTAAATCTTGCACGACCTTCATTATCTTTCATACTTAAAAGTTGTTTTTTAAATTCTTCAATATCTTCTTTTGTGCTGTCGATATTCCCATTAAAATTCATATTAAGCGAAGCTTTGTTGTAGTTTGATATTGTATTAAGCGAGCTTACGGAGTATTGTTTTTGTTCTATCGGATTTGTTTGACCTTTAAAATTAGTATTTAGCTTATCTAACTTGTTTTTGGCAATATTTTGTATCGTTATTTTCATTTTTATAAACCTTAATTCCTTTATTATTAATAAAAAGAAATTTTTAAAAAAAATTTACTCGCAACTTAAAAAGCCTGTAAGTATTAGAAAACTAAGTTCTTACAGGCTTTTTAAATTTTTAGTGTTTTTGTTTTTTGTTTTTTAACTATTTCACAACTATATTAACAAGTTTATCAACAACAACAATTGTTTTAACAATTGTCTTATCTTTAGTTGCTTCAATAACTTTAGCTGAAGCTTTAGCTAAAGCTTCCAGCTCATCTTTTGATAAACCTTGAGAAGCTTCAATTTTATCTTTAATTTTTCCGTTAACTTGAACAATTAAAGTTATCATTGATGATTTAGCCAAATTTTCATCATATTTTGGCCATGGAGTGTTATGAATAGAGGTTTTTGCACCAAGCTCAGAATAAATTTCTTCCGCCATAAACACACAAACAGGTGAAATAAGCTTCAATAAAGTTAAAAGCGCAAAGCTTAAAACATCGTAATTTATATTATTTTCATCTTTTATGTATTCATAAATTGCATTTGTAAATTCTCTGTACCTTGAAATTACCGTGTTAAATTGAAACTCTGCTTCAATATCGTTTGTTATTTTCTTGATTGAAATATGAGCTTCTCTCAAGAAATTATCATCTCTTTTTGATAATGTTTTAGGGTCAAATGAAGGGTTTAGGTTTATCTTATCTTGGAATTTGGAATAAAGTCGATAAACTCTCAGGATAAACTTATAACATCCTTCAACACCGGCGTCTGTCCAGTCAAAATCACGAGCGGGCGGGCTATCAGAGAGGATAAATAAGCGAGCGGTATCAGCACCGAAGTTTTTATAAATATCATCAGGATCTACCGTATTACCTTTTGATTTAGACATTTTTGAGCCGTCTTTTAAAACCATACCTTGAGTTAAGAGGTTTTTAAAAGGTTCATCAAAATCTAAAAGTTTGCAATCACGAAGCGCTTTTGTAAAGAAACGAGAATAGAGAAGATGTAATATAGCATGCTCAATTCCCCCTACATACTGATCAACGGGCAGCCATTTATTGATTATATCTCTATTAAAGCATTCTTTATCGTTTTTTGAGTCAGTGTAGCGCATATAATACCAGCTTGAGCAAACAAAAGTATCCATGGTATCCATATCACGGACAGCTTTACCGCCACACTTGGGGCAAGTTGTATATCTGAATGTCGGGCTTGTTTCAATCGGAGATTTACCTGTAACGCTAAAATCTACATCTGTCGGAAGTAAAACGGGTAAATCTTTTTCATCAAGCGCAACTTCACCGCAATTGGGACAATATACAATTGGAATTGGCGCTCCCCAGTACCTTTGGCGAGAAATCAGCCAGTCTCTTAAACGATATTGGGTTTTAAATTCACCAAAACCATTATCAACGGCATATTGAGTTATTGCTTTTTTAGCCTGTTCAAAATTCAGACCGTTAAATTTATCACTGTTAATCAGTGTTCCTTTTTCCGTATAGCACTTACCTTCAGCAAAATTTTCTCCCGTAATTACTTGAACCATGGGAAGATTGAATTTTTTTGCAAAATCAAAATCTCTTTCATCATGATAAGGAACCGCCATAACAGCACCTGTTCCATAATCAACAAGAGCATAATCGGCAACCCAAATCGGACAAACTCTGCCCGTAAAGGGGTTAATTATATGTGTTCCTAAAGGTACGCCTGTTTTAATTCTTTCTGTTGAAAGTCTTTCAATTTCAGAGAGTTTTTTGGCGTTTGCTCTATATTCTTCAACAGACGCTTTATTTTCCGCTGTTGTTAATTTTTCAATATCTTTATATTCGGGTGCAACAACAAGATAGGTTATGCCAAAAGCTGTATCGGGTCTTGTTGTATAAACGGGTATTTCAAGCCCATCAAGCTCTTTAACTTTAAATTTTAAAATAGCACCGCTTGATTTACCAATCCAGTTTTGTTGCATGGTTTTAACGTTATCGCCCCAACCTTCAAGAAGTTTTAAATCTTCTAAAAGTTCTTCGGAGTATTGCGTAATTTTAAAGAACCATTGAGAAAGATTTTTCTTTGTGACTTCGCTGTCACATCTCCAACATTTACCGTCTATTACCTGTTCATTTGCTAGTACTGTTGCGCATTTTTCGCACCAATTAACGGGAGCCGTCTTTTTATAGGCAAGCCCTTTTTTGTATAACTGTAAAAAGAGCCACTGTGTCCATTTATAATAATCAGGCAGGCATGTTGTAACTTCTCTATCCCAATCAATTGAAAGACCGAGCATTTTAAGCTGTTTTTTCATATATGCGATATTATCAAGCGTCCATTTTTGAGGGTTGGCGTTATGCTGAATTGCAGCATTTTCAGCGGGCAGACCAAAACTGTCCCAACCCATGGGATGAAGAACATTATAGCCTTGCGCACGCTTAAAGCGGGCAATAACATCAGTTATTGTATAGTTTCTTACATGACCCATGTGAAGCTTGCCTGATGGGTATGGCAGCATTGAAAGCGCATAAAATTTAGGTTTATCGGAGTCATTCGGGGTTTTATAAGGATTTTGTTTTTCCCATATATCAAACCATTTTTTTTCAATTTGTTGCGGATAATATTCTTTTTCTAACATTTTTTATTCTTATTCCCTTATTCTAGTTTTTAAAAATCTAAAAGTTTATAATTTTAATAATATCATCAATTTTAGAGTTTGATTTATGAATAGTTGATTGAGAATGCTCAATTGCGCAATTTGGGTCTTTTAAGCCGTTACCCGTTAAGATACAAACAACGTTTGAATTTTGTTCGATTTTATCTTTAAGTTTAATTAAACCTGCAACTGAAGCACATGAGCCGGGTTCAGCGAATATTCCTTCTTCTCTTGTCAGGAGTCTATATGCATTTAAGATTTCTTCATCAGATACCATATCAATTGTGCCCTTGGACTCGTCTCTTGCGGCTTCCGCTTTTTTCCAACTTGCGGGATTACCAATTCTTATAGCTGTTGCAATTGTTTCAGGGTTGTCAACTTTATGCCCTAAAACAATAGGAGCTGCGCCGCTTGCTTGAATACCCATCATCTTAGGCAATTTAGTGCATTTTTTATCTTCAAAATATTCCTTATAGCCCTTCCAATAAGCGGTAATATTACCTGCATTTCCAACAGGGATAAAGTGATAATCGGGAGCTTCATTCAGTGCGTCAACTATTTCAAAAGCACCTGTTTTTTGTCCTTCAATTCTATAAGGATTAACGGAATTAACTAAAGTTATAGGGTATTTTGAAGCAATTTCTCGAACTGCGTTCAATGCTTCATCAAAATTTCCGTCTATTGCTATGATTTTTGCTCCGTACATCATTGCTTGAGATAATTTTCCCATTGCAATATGACCGTCGGGAATTAAAACGCAGCATTTTATCTTGGCTTTAGCGGCATAAGCGGCGGCGGACGCTGAGGTATTACCCGTTGAAGCACAGATAATCGCATTTGCTCCATCTTCAACAGCTTTTGTAACAGCCATTGTCATACCTCTATCTTTAAAGCTTCCTGTCGGATTTAAACCTTCGTATTTTAAATATAAATTAGCCTTAAGTCCGATTTTTTGAGCCAGATTATCCGCTTTAATTAACGGTGTATTACCTTCACAAAGTGTAATTATTTTTGTTTTCTCGCTTAGCGGAAGATATTTTTTATATTTTTCGATTAATCCTTGATATCTCATCCCATCACCCTAATTTTATTAACAACTTTTGTAATATTATCGCCTTCAATTTCAGCTATCATATTATTAATATCTTTTTCAAAACATTCTTCTGTTATAACAATTATTGAAGCGGAATTATTGTTAACAACGCCTTTTTGAATTATATATGAAATATTTATTCCAAATTTAGCGCAAGCAGTACCGATTCGCCCGATTTCACCGGGGGTATTTTTTGCAACAATAGAAAGATAGTAACAGTTTATTGTTTCGTTGATATCAATTTGTTTTGCATATTCACCATGTCTGCATGTTGCAATAGGCAGAATTGAACCGTTATTTTTATCAATTTCGGATTTTATGATTAAAATATCCCCTACAACAGAGCTTGAAGTCGGAAATTCACCCGCTCCGGGACCTACAAACATAACTCTATCAACAGGAAAACCGTTTAATAAAACAGCATTTGTTGCGTTTTTAATTTCAGAGATAGGCTTTCTCTTATCGACAAGCATGGGATGAACCCTGATATCTAAAATATCTTCATCATTTTTGTTAAGTTTTTTTGCTTGTGCAATTAATTTTATCTTGTAACCAAGCTCATCAGCAATTTTTATATCATTAGCCGTTATTTTTGTTATACCTTCACAATATATTTTAGATAGGTCAATTCTTTTATTAAAGACAATATTAGCTAATATTGCAATTTTATACATGGCATCATACCCTTCAACATCCCCTGTCGGGTCAGTTTCAGCATAACCCAGTTCTTGAGCTTTTTTAAGACAATCAGAGTATGAAAGGTTTTCTTCTTCCATTTTAGTTAAAATATAGTTTGTTGTGCCGTTTAAAATGCCTGCAACGTTTGAAAACGTATTTGCGCTAAGACTTGTTTTAATCGGAAATATAATAGGTATTCCGCCCGCAACAGCTGCTTCATAAAGAATTGTTGTTCCATATTGCCTTGCTAAATCAAAAAGTTGAGCGCCATGCTTTGCTAATAATTCTTTGTTTGCTGTTACAATATGTTTTTTGTTTTTTATTGCAACTTCGAGTGCTTCTAACACTGAACAGCCCCCTGCAACTTCAACAAGTACTTGAATTTCAGGGTTATTAGCAAGCGTAAGCGGGTCTGTTGTTAAGTTTTTTATCTCAACATCTCTTTTTTTGTTGATATTTTTAACAGCAGCGCCAACAATTTCAATATCATCTCTTTTAGCTAAAACCTTAGCTACACCGCACCCAACGGTGCCAAGACCAATAAGTCCGATTTTTAATTTATTTTCCATAGAAAAATAATAACATAAATTTATTTTTGTTGTAATATTATCTTAAAAAGTTTAAAAAGGTTTTTAAAGATTATAAAAGGATAACATAATGAGTGATGAAAAAGTAAGAGTTAGAATTGCACCTTCCCCATCAGGCAATTTGCACATAGGAACGGCAAGAACAGCTCTTTTTAACTATTTATTTGCAAAAAAAATGCATGGAAAATACGTTTTAAG
Source organism: Candidatus Gastranaerophilales bacterium (assembly GCA_947587615.1). Taxonomy (GTDB): domain Bacteria; phylum Cyanobacteriota; class Vampirovibrionia; order Gastranaerophilales; family Gastranaerophilaceae; genus RUG14156. The sequence goes on from CANPYC010000018.1 coordinate 26,311, forward strand.
AATTGAAGATACCGATTTAGACAGAAGTTCTGAAGAATATAAACAAAATATTTTTGATAGCTTAAAAGCCCTTGGTTTAAACTGGGATGAAGGCCCTGATGTAGGTGGGCAATATGGCCCATATAAGCAATCTGAAAGATTTGATATTTATCCAAAATTTGCTCAAATGCTTATAGATAAAGGCTATGCTTATGAATGTTTCTGCTCTAACGAGGATTTGGATAAAGAGCATGAAGAAGCAAAAGCAAAAAAAATTCCTTATAAATATTCAAGAAAATGTTTAAATTTAACTAAAGAACAAAAAGATGAATTAAAAGCTAAAGGAATTAAGCCTTCAATTCGCTTCAAAGTTGACTATAAAGAACTTGTATTTAATGACCTTGTAAAGGGTGAGCTGAAGTTTGATACAAGCTTAATCGGCGATTTTGCAATTATGAAATCAAACGGAACTCCTACTTATAATTTTGCCGTTGTGGTTGATGATATGTTAATGAAAATATCGCATGTTATAAGAGGTGAAGACCATATTTCAAATACTCCAAAACAAATTTTAATCTATGAAGCATTAGGAGCTACTGTACCTAAGTTTGGTCATTTAGGTATGATTTTAGCACCCGATAGAAGCAAATTATCAAAGCGCCATGGCGCAACTGCCGTATCGGATTTTATTAAGCAGGGATATTTAACGGAAGCATTACTAAATTTTGTTGCGCTTTTAGGCTGGGCGCCAAGTGATGGTGTTGAAATTAAAAACGTTGATGAAATTGCAGCAGATTTTAGAATAAATGAAATATCAAGTTCAAACTCTATTTTTGAATATGAAAAATTAAACTGGATGAACGGGCAATATATTAAAAAAATGGATATATCAAAATTGACTGATTTAGCCCTTCCGTTTTTAAATAAATACGATACTTCAAAATATTCAAGAGATATGCTTGAGAGAATAATTGAAGTTACAAGAGAACCTATTACTCTATTAAAAGATTTAGAGAATGATACTCAATACTTTTTTGAAGAACCAAAACTTGATGAAGTTAAAGAGCTTTTATCAACCGATTTATCAAAGAAAGTTTTGGAAAAATTCAAAAATGATGTTAAAGATTATGATTTTAATAACGAAGAAGAAATTCATAACAAATTAGCTGATTTTAGAACATATTTCAAAGAACAATTCGGCTTTAAACCTAAAGAAACAATGTGGGCAATTAGAGCAGCTCTAACAGGCAGAACAAGAGGTGCTGATATGGTTGCTATTATTGTAATTTTAGGTAAAGATGAAGTAATTAAAAGATTAAATAACGTATAAATTACATTTTTTTAATTCCTGAACATAAAAATAAATCCCTTTAGATATCTAAAGGGATTTTCTACTTTGTATAAATAGAAAGGAAGGAAAGGTTAGGAAAAATGTAGGTGTGTGTAAAACTATTAATAGAGTAAGTTAGACTGCCAAAAAACTCCTTTTACAAATTATATATTATATATACCAAAATGATATACTTAATTAACAAACATATAATGAAATGTTGTTAATATTTCTTAATGATATAAACTACACTTATTATTACAAGCGCAATTCAAAGTTAATAAGCCACCCAAATATAGCAATAGTAAATATTACACTAATAAAATTCTTTAAAAATATTATCTTTATTGAGCTTGAGGCTTTTTTTAATTTGTGTTATACTAGTAGTAGAGCATACTAGATAAAAGATACGGCAACAAAGATGAGTACACAAACAAACGATTACAGCGGCTATTACGGCGCTTATTTAAGCGAGTACCTTGCAAAAACAAATGCGCAAGACACAAGAATAAACTATATTTTAGCTTTTATTATTATTTGCATAATGCTTGCGCTTCTTGGAGTTTCCAAACCGATTTTTGCAAAAACACCTCCGCCAAACGAACAAATAATAGCGCAGGTTGTAAATGAAGAAGTATACACAAACGAACAATTCAGGCAAAATATCAAAGAGAAATACAAAGGCTTAAATGTAACTTTTCCAAACAGCGGTGTAGCTCATATCAAAAAAGTAAAATATATTAATTCAAAACCCATTAAAATTAACATTATTGAAATCAATACAAAAGTAAACAAAAATTTAAGAATTAAACCCCAAACAGCAGGAGTTAAGCTAAATTCAAAATCATCGGTTAGAAGCATTGCAAAGAAGCAAAATGCAATTATAGCAATAAACGGAGGATTTTTTAAACCTCAAACAGGAGTACCCTTAGGCGCTTTAATGATAGATGGAGAAGTTTTAAGCGGCCCGATATACAATAGAGTTGGAATTGCAATTTTTGAAAAAGGAAACAAAACAACTTTTAAAATGCAAAATATCGATTTTGATATTAAAGCAATTACAAAAAATAACACTGTTAAAATTGATAACATAAACCAACCAAGAATGCTTGCAACCCATACTTTAATGTATACAAGCGCTTGGTCAAAAATATCACCACCGCCGCCTAAAAACGGATATAACGCACTAATAGTTAACAATAACATTGTAAAAATATCGGCAAATGCAATTGAAATACCGCAAGGTGCTACGGTAATACAGGGAAGTAAAGAATTAATTTCAAAACTTGGAAAAGATAGAGAAATTCATATTGATATTCAATTGCAAGATGAATTAAAAAACGCTAAGCATATAATCGGCGCAGGTCCGTATCTGGTTAAAAATTCACAAATTTACACAGATTACAAAGAACAAAAACTTCAGGCAATATCGGGCAAAAACCCGAGAAGTGCAATCGGATACAAGGATGATGGAACTTTTATATTTGTAACGGTAGACGGAAGAGAACAATCATCAGTAGGTATGACGTTATTTGAACTTGCAAGCTTAATGAAAGATTTAGGAGTTGAGCAGGCAATGAACTTTGACGGCGGTTCATCAAGCGCACTATATTTAAACGGAAAAATTGTAAATACTGCGGTTAACAAAGAAGGAATAAGGGTTTCAAACGCACTGACCGTTATAGAGCTTCAAAACGATGAACTGCAAATATCCGGGCTTTAAGGTGTATCATTGCTTAAAACTGTTCTGATTGCATAAGGAATAAATTGCAGTAAATCGGAAGCAAGTACACTATATTCACTTAATTGTTTTGAAGCAATTTCACCCGCAAGTCCGTGAATATATACCGCCGCACAAGCAGCCGACTCAACAGAAGCGCCTTGAGCGCAAAAACCCGCAATTAAACCTGTCAGAACGTCTCCGCTTCCGGCTTTTGCAAGCGCAGAATTACCGCAGTGATTTATAAATATTTTACCGCTCGGAACGGCGATTACCGTTTCATGCCCTTTTAAAAGAACAATGCAGTCGAGTTCTCTGCTTGCTTCCCAAGCCCATTTAGCTCTGCTTTGCTGAATTTCTTTAACCTCAACCCCAAGCAACCTCGAGAGTTCAAGCGGATGAGGTGTAATAATCGAGTTTAGAGGTATCGGAACACTCTTTGAATTTGCAAGAGCATTAATTGCGTCTGCGTCAATTATTATAGGCAGGTATGATTTTTTGCTTCTCTTTAAGAAATTTATAACAAAATCACTCACGCCGTTTTCCGTGTCCAAACCGCAGCCGATTGAAACAACATTATAGTTAGCAAGGGCATTTATAAACTTTATTGAGTCTTTTGGAATTGTACCCCATGGGGATTGCCCTAAATCCAAAAAAGTAATGTCGGGTGTTTGAGAAGATATTACATTTATTGTATCGGAACAGCTTGCAAGCATGCAATATCCCGCCCCTGCTCTTAAGGCGGCAATTGAGCTAAAGTAGGCGGCTCCGGGGTACTGATACGAGCCCGCTATATTTAAAACATGCCCGAAAGTACCTTTATGAGAATTTTGCGCCCTTTTTGGCAGAAGATTTGCCACCAAATTTTTATTAAGCACCTGAATATCTGTTTGTTGCTGATTTATCTTGTTGTTATTATCAAATTTCAATCTAAGTTTTCTCCAAATTGTCTTACTGCTTCATAAGCTGCAATTGCAGCAGAGTTTGATAAATTCAAACTTCTTGTATTCTTTTTCATAGGAATTTTTGCACAAAAATTTTGATTTTCTTTTAATAATTCCTCACTAAGCCCTCTTGTTTCGGGACCAAAAACCAAAAAATCTCCTTTTTTAAAATTCATATCGTAGTATGAATTATTTGCTTTTGTTGTGAAATAGTAAAAATTTGAATTTTTGTTTTGTTCTCTTAGCTCATCAAGGGTTAAAACCTGTTCAATTTCAACCTTATCCCAATAGTCAAGACCTGCTCTTTTTAAATATCTGTCTGACAAAACAAAGCCTAATTTACCGACAAGGTATAGTTTAGCGCCGATACAAGCGCATAGCCTTGCGATATTACCCGTATTTTGAGGAATTTCAGGTTCATATAAGACAATGTTTAAAAATTCAGACTTCAATTATTACTCCTTATTTTCACAAGCAAAAAATCTTCTTGATTCAAATATAACAGGTAGCCCCCTTAATACACAAAATATTACCGAAATTACGGCACAAATTATACCGATTTTCAACAATACACTTTTATAATTATAGTCTGCGGGAATATTACCTGCAATCAGGAAAAAGAATGAAATTGCTTTACAAACCGCATAAGTAAATCTTGAAAAATTAGAAGCCACTATGAATTTTGCAACTTTACCCTGCATCATGGTAGTTTTTCCAAATGCCGTGTAGCCTTTTTCAAAAGCAAGAGTTCTAAGGGAATCAACGACAATGCCTCTTGTTAAAACAATAATAGGGATTGCAACGTTTATCCAACCGAGCGCACAAAAACTTACCCAAAAGACATTTTCAACTATTCTATCTCCCATAATATCTAACAGCGCACCAAACCTTGATGATACACTAAATTTTCTTGCAACAAAACCGTCAAGACCATCAAACCACATTAAAATTGCAGTTAAAAACAATGCGCTATAGTAGGAATAAATGCAACCTTTGCAGTAAAGCAGCCCGATAACAATAAAAACTAAAAATATTCTTGATAAAGTTATTATATTTGCTAAATTTTTCTTCATTATTATTCCCCAACCAGTTCTTCTTTAATTATATTTGCAACGTTAAATGCGCAATTTGATTTTGTTATTAAGCGCTCTACTTCATCTAAGCCTTTAATAATATGTTTTCTTTTATTTTCATCATCCAAAATTTGATTGGTGCAATTTGCAATCTTTTTAGGAGTTGCGTCAAACATTAAAAATTCGTCAACATAGTCTTTTTTTGTAATTATATTAACAAGACATGCTTTTTTAATATTTCTTACAAGTAAATAGATTAAATAGAAAAATAAAGGCCCTCTATAAGCAATAAGCATTGGGGTTTTATATAGTGCAGCTTCAAGAGCAACGGTACCTGAAGCAAGTATCAGAGTGTCACTGTAAGCTAAAAGAGAGTAGTTGTCACCTTTTATTGTTTTATAAGGAATGTTAAAAGCACTATCGGGAAGGTTTTGTGCATGAGAAAAGACAAATTGAACATCAGACCTTGATTTTTCAATAATCCTTACCGCATTTAAAAATATTTTTAACAAATATTTAATCTCAAACATTCTCGACCCCGGAAAAATGCTTATAAGTTTTTTATTCGGGTCTAAATTATATTTTTTATAAAACTCATCTTTATTATTTAACTTCGGCAATTCTGATATTATCGGATGACCGACAAACTCTGAATTTATTCCTTCTGAATCATAAAATTCTTTTTCAAAGGGAAAAATCGTTAAAACTTTATCAATATTTTTCTTAATTGTTTTTAAACGATATTTTCTTGAAGCCCAAATTTGAGGAGGAATAAAATAAAAGGTTTTAATTCCTGCTTTTTTAAGCTGTTTTGAAATTTGAAGGTTAAAAACCCCGTAATCAACAAGCAAAACCAAATCGGGTTTAAATTCATTTTTCAAATAGTTAACTATATCAAGCCCCAAAAAAAGATGATTGAATATTGTTTTAGGCGTCAAACCGACTTTACCCATCTTTTTATGATTTCTAAAAAGCTTTACACCCGCATTTTCTAAAGTCGTTTCACCAACACCTTCAATAACAACATCATCCATGATTTTATAAAGCTCAGCTGCTACAACAGCCGCATGCTTTGCTCCCGAGTATTCACCTGTAATAATAAAAACTTTTTTTGTCATACTTTTTATGTTACAATTATAAAGCTACAATTACCATCTTATGTTTATTTGCATAATCAACCATTTTTTGTTGATTAACAATTATTGTTTCTCCGCTTTCAAGAGCCAAAACATTCGCACCATATTTCTTCATGGTTTTAATTGTTCTAAGACCGACCGTTGGAATATCAAAACGTTTATCTTGAGCGGGTTTTGAAACTTTAACGACAATTGCATTTTTTCTTCTTGCAAGTTTGGCTCCTCTTTTAATACATTTATCCGTTCCTTCAATTGCCTCAATTGCCATTATCATTCTGTCTTTCATAACAACCGATTGACCGATATCCAGTCCGCCCATTTGCTTTGCAATCTTAAAACCGTATTCAATATCTTCGCTTTGTGCGCTTGTTGGTTTAAGCTTTGTCAGAACCCCTTTTTGTATCATTAAATTTTTAATGAATATTGTTTGATCTAAAATCGTTATGCCGATATTTTCCATCTGCTCGATAATTTTAAGCATAATAGCGTCATCGTTAAGTTTTTTCATCTCTTTTAAAAGTTCAATCGCTGTTTTCTCAAGTCTCGGACGCTTAACAAGCATTGTTTTTGATACTTTTCCCAAAAACGTAAGCTGCTTAATATTTTCATCGACCAGAAATTTTTTAATTGAATCAACCTGTCCTGCTCCAAAGGACACGACTTTTGAACAATATTTTTGCAATTCTTTAAAATTATCCGAAGATAATGATATACAGACAACTTCAAAGCCGTTGTTTTGAGCGCTTTTTGCCATGCTTACGGGCAGCTCGCCGTCTCCTGCAATTAAACATTGTTTGTGTTCTAAAACCAGATTATTTGGCATCTACAGACTAAACTCCATACTGTTTTCTTTGTCATTTGTTGAATTTTGTTCTATATTTGTTTTTACGCTTCCTTCCGCAAGAAATTTTTTCGGCTGCATTATCATAACAATTTTATCTGCTTCAACGGAATTGGCGCCCTTTTCGACAATTTTAGACCGACCTGTAAAAACAATTTTTTCGGGCTTATTTGTCTTGGGGTTAATATACATAATTGCTTTAGGCCCGTCTGCAACATAGTCTGCATATTTAACATGTACACTGCCCGTTGCCATTATAGTATTATCTTTTCTGTCATACTGTTGATTTCTAGCGTTAACAATAACTCTGTCGCCGTTATCAAAAGTAACATCAGACATAGTATTTCCGCTTACGATAATATCCTCTCTTAATTTTGAATATTGAATAGTATCACCTTTTATTATACTCTTGCCTTGTTTAACAGTTGCTCTTGAAGTAAGCTTTAAATTTCTTACGTCGCTGTTTTTATCTAAAAGCGCATAAGCTTTATCTGAGCTTGCAATCATATCTTCGTAATTAATTACAACAGAACCTATTGCCTGCATTAAATTTGTATTTGTGTCGTACTCTTGCATATCAGCAGTTATAATAATAATCGGTTTTTTATCCTGTATTACGTTTGTTTGAGTACTTCCTTGTGCTGTTATAACTTTTTTAATTAAAGAAACTTTGATAATATCGGCTTTAACTTCGTGTTTTTTATTGTCTTTAACCTGATGTGCGTATGGTTTATCAAAAAAAGTTGCTAAAGAAGGCTTTTTTGTTTGAGGTTCTAAGTCTAAGTCAGCTCTTGGAGAGCTTACAACAACATCACCCACTTGAACTTTGACATCTCCCGTAAAATAGCCCTTGTTTTTATCAAGTTGAATTTCTTGTTTTTTTGATTCAATGGTAATTGCAAAAACACTCCCGCCAAGCAAAAGCGCTAAAAATATTATTAAAATTTTATAATTTATTTTTTTCATCATAACTAATCTAACATAAAATTAAAGTTGTGTATATTTTTTCTTTGTGTCATTATCGCCAAAAAACTCTGTTTTTGAATTTCCCTGTATTTTAAAATTGGTTAAAGTTGAATTAAAGATAGCATGTTGTGATTTTGTAACAATCTTGTTATCTTGAATATATTGAACATTGCCGTTTGCTAAAATATCTTTATCCTGCCCTTGCCAGATAAGCTCATCTGCGTATAATTGAGAGCCGTCTTTACCGACAAAAAGGTTATCACCGTTTAAAACAACACGTTTTGTTTTTTCATCATAGGTTCCTTTTTTGGATTTAAAACTTACCACAACATTTTCATTTTTGTCATAAAAATTACCTATAATGTCGTTTAGCATTACGCTTGTATTTTCAGAATTATATTCACCCGAGTTTGCGTAAAACTCCCAATATCTTTTTTCATCCTGAGTTTCGGTTACAATAATATTTTTAATTATTGCATGCTGATTTTGCATATTATCGCTTTTATTGTTTCTTTTGACGGTTTTTGTAATATGCCAAGCCCAAATAACTCCCCATAATATACTAAAAACAACTAAACAGATAAATATTTTAATAAATACCCTTTTGTTCATAGTAAAATAATATCATAAATTTCCTCTTCACAAGTTAAATGTAAATTTTTATAAAATTAGCCGATTTTACCGATTGAGTTGTTTAAAAAATTAAATAAAAATAACAAAAAAGGAGAAAATATGTTTGCTGCTTTATTAAGATTAATTGCCCTATCGTTTATTCTTTTGTTTACGGCTTGGATAATACCGGGGATTAGAATTTCAAGCTTTCCTTCGGCAATTTTGGCTTCGGTTGTAATTGCTTGTATTAACGCATTTATTAAGCCGATTTTAATGTTTCTGACACTACCGATAAACATTTTAACTTTAGGAATATCAATTCTTTTTATAAATGCTCTGTTATTTCTTTTTGTTGCTTATCTTGTTCCGGGTGTTCAAATTGAAAATTTTCAAAGTGCGTTTTTAGGAGCAATTGTCTTATCTATCCTATCAATCGGAATATCTTGGATATAGATGAAATTATATTTATATGTTAAATGGCAGATATATTATATCTGCCATTTAATTATTTTATGCGTGTCAACTAACCTCCGGGAATTAGTATTAGAACAAAAATTGTTCAAAATCATAGTAATTAAAATCTTCGGGATTGATTTCAATAATACCGTAGGGATCTTGTTGTCTTGAGGTTAACATTTCAATTTCTTGATTTAATGTTTGAATTTTTGCTTCCGTTTCATCTTTTAGCGTTGAATATTCCTCTTGCTTATCAGCAATCGGCTTATTAATCTTAAGAGTACTTATAGCGTCTTTTTTAAGAGCTTTTTCACTTTTAATTTCTTCGCTCCAAGCTCCAATTTGTTGTTTTAGAGCGTCACGTTTTGCTTTAAGATTTTCAATTCTTGTTTTAACGTTTACCTTATCAGCTCTTAAATCAGCTTTTTCTTCCTTTGTAACATCGTCGCTTTGAAGCTTTTGGTTAATTATATCACGCTTATTTTTTGCGGTGTTTAATTTGCCAACTGTATTATTCTTGGCTTTTATATCTTTATTGCGCAATTTTGTATCACGGTTGATAATCTCATCTGCAAACCTTATCGTTTTTGTTGCTTCATCAACATTATATTGTGCAGTTTCAATATTAAACAAGTTTTCTTCCGTAAACCAAAGCAACTTTTCAGCTTGAATTAATTCTTCCGTTTTAGCATCAAGCTCATCATCTATCTTTTGTGATTGCGCTTCAAGTTTAGCATTATGCGCTTCAACAATCCCTTTAACGGATTCCGGTAAATATGGAGCCATAATATATACATTTGCGTTAATATTACCATCATCATCCATTTCAATACCCGCTTTTGAAAGAGCATGCTTTAAGTTGTTAAAGGCATGTTTATCTACTGTTTCTTCTCTTAATTGTTCCCATTCTTCAGTAGTTAAATTTTCATAAGGATTTTGATAATCTTCAAACGGGAAAGCACTTCCGCCTTGTTCATGCCAAGCTAAATCATCTTCCATTGAAATATCGTCTATTACAATATCATCTGATAAATCAGGCAAATTACTATCTGCTGTTTTAACTTCCGTATCAGAAGTTAAGTCAACATCAGACACAAGCGCTTGAGCGTTTATTAAATTGTTATCATTTTGTTGATTTGTATTAACTTCAACAATTATCGGTTCATTTTCAACACTTGAAGCTTTAGCGCTATACGGATTAGCAATCGCACCCGTTGCAAGAGCTAAAGCTAAAAGGCGAGCTGCAGCTTCTTTTTTATAGTTAACCTTTTTATCATCCGATGTAAAGGTAACATTTTGTTGTAAGGGACTATTTTGTACTTTTGATTGTTTTAAATTTTGTCTGTTATTTTGTTGATTTGAAACTGAAATTTTAGAAATTTGCATGATTTATCTCCTAGTTTTGATAAAATACATCTGTGTTAAATTCAACTTCGTCCGGGCAAGCATAGTATGTATCGTACAAGTCGCTATTCTTGTACATTAAATTATATATTTTATTATCAATTCTTCCTGATAGTGCGGAAAGCTTTTTATCCGTATTTTTATTTAAATTTTTATAGTCGGATAAATCTAAATTTAATCTTGCAATTGCCTGACGTTTTGCAGCATTGTCAAGGTTTTTAATTACATTTTTATAATTGTTTTGAAGAGTATTCTTTTTAGCGGTCTTATTTTGGATTTTATTCTGACAAGCAGCTTTATCTTCTTTCAGTTCTTCTTTTTCCTTATCAGATATATTATTATTAGAAAGATATGAATTTAAAACCGATTTATCAATTTTTAAATCTAAAATTTCAGAATTTAATGTTTTAATTCTTGAATTTAAATCATACTTCTTATCAATTAAATAATTTGATTGATTGGTTGTATTATGCAATACGGATACAGCTTGCGATGTTGACATTTTGTTTTTCGGATAATCTGAAATTGCGTCTTTTTCATATTCATAAACATTTATCATTTGTTCGTTTTTATCATATTTAATTTTATTTTTCTTATTCATTCTATCATACTTAGCATTAACCGAATCATTGTGTTTATTGATTATGCCTTCAACAGACTTTGGAAAATTAACACCGCTAATTAAAACGTCTTCTTTAATTCTTCCGTCTTTAGTTAAATGAAGTCCCAATCTGTCGAGTTCTTTTTTTAGGTTACTCATAGCATTTTTTTCAGCTGATACTTGCGGGTCTTCGGTTTCTTCTTCGTATTCTGATTCTTCTTCGTCTTCTAAATCTTCCCAAGGATGAGGATTAAATTCTTCATATTCTTCTTCAAAATAATCATTAGGATCAGCGCTTCCGCCTTGTTCATGCCAAGCTAAATCTTCTTCCATGGAAATATCGGCTGCTGAATTGTTATCAAGAACAACATCTTGATTAATTGTTGTATTATTTAAATCAGCTGCTTTAGCGCTATACGGATTAGCAATTGCACCTGTTGCAAGAGCAAGAGCTAAAAGACGAGCTGCAGCTTCTTTTTTAGAATCAACCTTTTTATCTGATGTAAAGGCAACATTTTGTTGAATAGGATTGTTTTGTACTTTTGATTGTTTAAGTTTTGATTGGTTGTTCAGTGTGCTGAACGATGAAATTCCGGTGATTTGCATATTTTTTCCCTTCATTAAATATTGATAATTTATTGCCCATGTACAAAAGATGTAATAAAAATTTTTTGCTATTTAACTATAACATAAATATAAAAAATTAATCATTCTTTACATTCAGCATAAAAGAAAAAGGAATAAG
>CANPYC010000019.1 GCA_947587615.1 Candidatus Gastranaerophilales bacterium
TTTTTGCTATTTAACTATAACATAAATATAAAAAATTAATCATTCTTTACATTCAGCATAAAAGAAAAAGGAATAAGTATAAAAGCAATTGTTGCAAAAATCAAAAATGTGTCAACATAAGCCAACAACCTTGATTGCGTGAGCATTGATTTATACAAAAAAGAATTGGCTTTAATTGTTGCAAATGTTGTTGATTGGCAAGAAAATATATGCACCAAAGAAGAAAATTTATTTTGAAAAATCAGACTAAAATTTGACAAATTATGCACCAGATAATTTTGATGAATTTGCGCACCTCTTGCAACAAATGTTGAAGAAATTGAAGCAACAACAGCCATTGTTGTACTTTTACAAAGGTTATGCAAACTTGCGCCGTTTGTAAGTTCGCTTTTTGGTAAAGTGCCCAAGGCAAGAGCCGATACGGGAATAAAAATTAAAATTATCCCAATTCCCATCAAAAGTTGCGGAATTGCAATATATGCCATTGAAACAGCTAAATTCAAATTAACAAAAAATAAAGTCGATATCCCGAGAAAAAGAAATCCGCAAGCTATTAAAATTCTGCTGTCAATAATTTTTAAAAGCCTATTTATAAGTAACATCATAATAACGGAAGATACAATTCTTGAAGCAAGTGCGTACCCCGTTAAAATTGCATTATAACCCATCAAATTTTGCAGAAATTGAGGAATAAGAACAATTGTTGAAAAAACAAGCATATTAACCGAAGCACTCAGAATTGTTCCTATTAAAAAATTTTTATCTTTAAAAAGTCTTAAATTAATTAAAGGAATTTTATATTCAAGCTCCCAAACGATAAAAAAAGCTAAAGCTACTACGCTAAACCCTGCAAGCCATGATATCCAAGCACAATCAAACCAGTTATATTGCTGACCTTTATCCAAAACTACCTGCATGGATAACAACCACAAAACTAAAGCTATCATGCCGACAAAATCAGTCTTTTCAACTTTTTTTCTTGTTTTAATTTCATCAATATTTGCATGCACAAGAGAAATTGATAAAATTCCGACCGGTATATTTATATAATAAATCCACTGCCAATCGGTATTATCAACAATTAAACCGCCAAAAGTCGGGCCGAGTATGGCAAAAATCATAACAGCCAAACCATACAGGCTCATTGCAACCCCCTTTTTATCGGGAGGAAAAACACTCAGCAATATTGCCTGAGAAACCGGAGTCATAGGGCCTCCGCCGATTCCTTGAATAAGCCTTCCAAAAACCATTGTATTTAAATTCGGAGCTATTGCGCAAATTAAAGAACCAACCGTAAAAATCGTTATAAAAACTTTTAAAAGGAGTTTTCTTCCCATTAAATTTTCAAGCCAGCCTGTCATAAGAATTAAACAGGCATTAGCAATCATATAAGAAGTTATAATCCAGTTAGCTTCATCAACGGTTGAACCAAAGTAACCTGATATATGAGGAATGGCAACATTTGTAGCAGATGTTGCAAGACATGCAAAAGAAGTCGGCAGTAATATTGAAAGAGCAATAAGCCAAAGAGGCGAAGTTTTTTGTTTAACCGCTTGCTGCACTTACTTCACCTTAACTTTAGGAACGCTTGACATACCGGGAACTATATTATATTGTGATATATCTTCTTTAAAGATAATTTTAACAGGAACTCTTTGAACAATTTTTACATAGCTTCCAACAGCATTCTCGGGCGGAAACAAGCTTGCTTTTGAACCCGTTGAGCGCTGGATACTGTCAACTTCACCCAAGAATTTTTTATTAGGATAAGTATCTATTTTGATTTTAACACTCTGACCTTTTTTCATGTTTGCAACTTGTGTTTCTTTAAAGTTTGCAACTACCCACATTTTATCGCTAACAATTGAAAATAAAGGTTGTGCGGTTTGAATATAGTTGCCTTTTTCAACGCTTCTGTTGGTAATAAGCCCGTCAGTTGGAGCATAAATTTTTGTATAGGATAAATTCAGCTCATCCTCTTTTACTTTTGCTTCAAGTTTTTTAATATTTCCTTTTATTTTTTCAAAATTAGCGCTAGCCATCCGATTTAGTGCATTTGCACTTGAAAGCTTTGTTTTTGCCGCTTCATAGTCTTGAGTTGAAGCAATACCTTTTTCTTTCATAAGTCTGTATCGTTCATAATCATTTTTTGCAAATTCAAGCTCGGAAAAACTTTTTTGCATTTCATTATCCGCAACAATCAGAGCAGATTTTGCCTCTTCAAGAGCGCCTTTTGACTGTTCAAGTTTTGCCTTATAATCGCTATCATCAAGAACAAGGAGTAAATCTCCCTTTTTAACCTGCATATTATCATCAATTTTCAGCTCTTCAACCTGACTGTTAACCCTTGAAGCCATTGTAACAATATGACCTTCAACAAAAGCATCATCCGTTGATTTATAGTATATGCCTCTGATTGAAAAAAATATTCCGCAAATAAGGAAAAATACGGCGCTAATGCTTGGCACAAGCACCCTTTTTTTCAGATATTCGGGTCTGTTGTCTGTTGTTAATTCTTCGCTCATAATAAAAATCTTTTATAAAAATTGTTTTTTAGTTATAATAGGTTATAGCCGATTATACAATAAAAAAATTAATTAAGACAATATGAAAAAAATATTTTTTTTATTAGCTATACTTTTAGCGCTAACAACAAAAGCTTTAGCAACAAGCGAAGATATTAATATCTCCTGGTGGGAAAAGTTTAAAGACGACAACTTAAAGGAAGATTTGCTGATATTAAGCGAAAACAACTATGATTTAAAAAATGCTTCTTTAATTGTTGAACAAAACAAACAGTTAACAAAAATGCAGCTTGCTCAAGAGCTTCCTTTTGCCTACTTCAGCGCCGATTTAAACCGTGACTTGCAAGGTGCAAGGCAGCAATTCGGTCAAATGTCCATTCCGAAGTATTCTCAATATAACTATTACATTCCGCTTACAATGGCTTACGAGCTTGATATTTGGGGTTTAAATCACTTTAAAACAAAAAGTATAAAACAGCTTGAAACAATTTCTCTCGAAGCAAAAAGGGCTTCTTATATTACTCAAAGCTCGGATTTTGCACTTGATTATTTTAATTTAATTAAAGCAAACGAATTTTTAGTGCTTCAAGATGAAATAATCAAAACGCAAAAAGAAATTTTAAACAAAACAAAAGAAAAATATAAAATCGGCTTGTGCGATATCAACAGTGTTCTTGAAGAAGAAAATATCCTAAACGGTTATATTGAAGAAAAAAACACAACAAAGAACACCCAAAAAGCACTCAGGGAAAAACTTAAAGTTTATTTATCAACTTATGAGGACGATATAAAAATAAATACCTTTGATAAAGTGACAATTTTAAAAGACATCCCAAGCGAGTATTCTTCTCAAATTATTGAAAACAGACCCGACTACAAGCAGCAAGAAGCCTATCTTAAAAAAATCGGCTTTGATATAAGTGCTCTTAAAAGAGAGTTTCTGCCAAAATTTTTAATTACGGGTCAAATCGGTTTAAATGCTTATCATCTTGATTCACTTTTCAATTCTGCTTCTCAGTTGTTCAATCTCGGTATTGCGCCAAGCTGGGATATATTCTCGGGCGGCAGAAAATTGGCAAATTTAAAACTCAAAAAATATGAGTATGAAGCCTGCTTGAATGATTATCAAAAAACAATGCTAAACGGAATTAAAGAAGTTAATTCAAGCCTTTTTGAATACAACAGCGCAATAGCCAATCTTGATAAAACTCTTGAAAGATTAAACAACCAAAATAAAATTCATAATCTTGCGCTTGATAAAAGCAAAATCGGCGCTTCAAGCACGCTTGACACGCTTTATTCAAAAAAAGCGCTGCTAAATATTAAAAAAGAATATGTATCAAATAAAATTAATGTAATAACAACAATAATAACTCTTTACAAAGCTTCGGGAGGAGTTGACTTGTATAAATTAGCGGATAATAATTTATAATTTTTTATTTTACATATTGCCGATAAATATAGCGTTTATATTAAAAAACCTGTTATAAAATGCCGTTTTGTGGAATGTTATTACTATCGTAATACAATTGGAGCTATGGCAGTCGTGGAAGCAGGTAGATTATGATTTTAGAATTTAAAGTAGATGAATTATCAGTTCAAAGCGCTTGGCTTAAAACTTTATACGATTTAGTCGAAGAGTTGAACTGTAAAAGTCAAACCTTTATGGAAGAAAAGTACAACACGAACAGAAACTGTTTTGCCCCTGTTCGTGTAGTTAAAATATTCGGTTCTAATACAATCTTGAGCTGGTTAAAACTGAGAATGGAAAGATATAATCATTTTATCGATTCTCTTAACTCTCAAGACGTTTTTTCCGCTTCATTTATTGAAGAAGAAGAAAACTAAATCGCAACAAATTCAACGTTTAAATATTCGCTTGTTGCATAGTTAACTTGCAGCTCTTGAATTTTTGCGTTAATTTTTTCGCCGTTTAAATTCAGTTCCCAATTGCCTTCTTTATTGTTTCTGTATGCCATTTCAAATTCATGGGTGTTGATTTGAATGTTTTTTGCTTCCATTCCTTTGCCGTATACAGAAC
Source organism: Candidatus Gastranaerophilales bacterium (assembly GCA_947587615.1). GTDB lineage: Bacteria > Cyanobacteriota > Vampirovibrionia > Gastranaerophilales > Gastranaerophilaceae > RUG14156. The sequence goes on from CANPYC010000019.1 coordinate 4,567, forward strand.
CGGGCAGGAAGCCTGCTTGTCTGATTTGACGAGGGTTTTTGCCTTCTTCTCTGTTTGTTGCGGTAAGTGTTGTAGTATTAAGCATTTTATTCTCCTTGACTTAATTTTATGATTTATATTTAATAATGTATTATAATTATATTGGCTAAACAAAAAAATGCAATTTATATCAAAAACAGTTTCAAAAAAATTTATAAAAAATGAAATGTCGCTTATAGGTTTTGATGACAGCTATATTGATTGCGCCGTTCAAAAACATTTATTCTTATCAATTAAAATTTTTAACACAACTCCTCAACAAGCAACAATTATTAAGCAAGCAGCTCTATCATCCGGATGCGATTGCGCCGTTAATAAAGGGGTAATTGATTGTTCAATAGGTTATTCGGACTGTATTTTATCAGGAACAGTCGCACAACTTACAACGGTTGCAAAAAAACTTTTAAAACAGCCTTTTTCCCTTGCAAATTTATCGGATACAATCTTAGAGCAAATAAATCTTGCGCTATTACCTCCAAACGCAACAAAATTAATGGGAATATTAAATCTTACTCCCAACTCTTTTTCAGATGGCGGCGAATTTGTTGAAATAAATAAAGCAATTAATCATGCAATTGACATGATAGAACAAGGCGCAGATATAATTGATATCGGCGCACAATCAACAAAACCAAAGGCGGATTTAGTCAGCGTTGTTTATGAAATTGAAAAAGTTGTACCTGTTGTAACCGCTCTTAAAACAGCCTATCCCCAAATTCAAATAAGCGTTGATACAATGACGCTCGGTTGCGCTAAAGCTGCAATAGATAGCGGAGCAGATATTATTAACGATGTCAGCTCTCTTAAAAACCCCGAATTTGCTAAACTTTGCGCTTGCGCTAATAAAAAATTGGTGGTTATGCACTCAAGAGGCGACTCAAAAACAATGGATGAGCTTACAGACTACAACAATATAATTGATGAAATTTATCTTGATTTACTCGAGAAAACAAAGCTTGCCCAAGCTCAAGGACTTAAAAAAGAAAATATAATAATTGACTTAGGTTTTGGTTTTGCAAAAACAATTGAGCAAAATTATACTCTTTTAAATCGAATAAATGAATTTAAATCTCTCGGATACCCGATTTTAGCAGGTTTATCAAGAAAAAGATTTCTTCAAGACACAATTAACACAAAAGAGCCTAAAGACACAGACATTATAACCGCAATTGCAACAAGCCGCTTAATTGAGCAAGAAGTTGAATATATAAGGGTGCATAACGTTGAATTATCAAACCAGGCAAGATTATTTAGCGAAAGATTAAACAATAATCTATTCTGATTTTAAAATTAAAACATTCCGCCTATTTTTCATCATAAAGCTTAAGCTTATTCAACCCGACTTCAAGCTCTGTTTGTTTTAGTTCAAAATTGAAAATCTTTTTAATTTTGTCATTTGCTAAAATGCTGTCTTTAATATCTCCGACACGCTCGGGTAAATATAGGGGCTGTTTTTTATATTCATAAATTTTTGACATGGTATTAAATAAATCATTAAGCTTAACGCCTTTATTTGTCGAAAAATTAAATATTTCATTCTTTACATCAACTTCAAGAGCCATAGCGCAAATTTGTGCAATATCTTCAACATATACAAAATCTCTAATCTGATTGCCGTCGCCATATATACATATTTGCTCATTTTTTTTCATAGCTTTATCAAATATTGCAATTACTCCGCTTTCTTTTGAAGACTTTTGACGGGGCCCGTAAGCGTTGGAAAATCTGAAAATAATATATGGAACATTTGAAAGTTGAATATATTTTTCCATTGTTAGCTTAGATAAGCCATAAGGCGACATCGGCTCTTTTTGGTGTTCTTCATCAATCGGTAAATAAGAAGGATTGCCGTAAACCGCAGCAGATGAAGCCGTTATAAATTTTTTTATATTATATTTTTTGCACAACTCCAACAGTTTTATTGAGGATAAAATATTAATATTCGCATCATACTCAGGATAAGACAAAGAATAATTTACGCTTGTTTGAGCGGCTAAATGAATAACATAATCAGGTCTTTCATTTTCAAAAACAGTATTTAAATCATCACATTCTAAGCTAAGCTTGTAAAAATTTAAATTTTTACAATTTGCAAGGTTTAACTTTGAACCCGAGGATAAATTATCCAAAACAACAATCTGATATTTTTTTAAAGATAAAACATCAACGATATGAGAACCTATAAACCCCGCCCCGCCTGTTATCAGAACCTTGTTTTTAAACACGCTTTTTAGCTTCTCCTTTTTTATTTTTTATTTTTATCTTAAATCCAAAAATCGTAATAACAGTATGTATTTTAGTCGGACTTTGTTTAATCGAAAATATGTTTTCAAAAAAATTGTTCTTTAACGGTAAAGGAATATAAGATGTATATTGTCCTAAAAGATTATCGATTTTTTCTCTGTAATCGCTTTGGTTAATATAAGCATTGGTATTTACAAGAATAGGAACAAAAACAGCCATGGAAGAATTTTTATTCTCTTGTGTAAAATATTGCAAGTTATATATTTTCTCCAGCATAAACAAGCTGTCATCAATTCTCTTTTTTTCTTTTATAGGATCAGGATTTAAACAAATTGAATTTTGATTTACTCTATAATAATAACGAACCTTATTTGTATAAGTAACCTTTTTGCTTTCAAGCAAAAGCTGCGCTAAGACAGGATTATCTTCCCAGTATCTTTTTTCAATAAAACGATTAGAGCTAAAGAGCGATTTTTTAAACAACTTTGAACAAACAGAACCGTTTGTGACAAGGCTCATTTTTTCTTGAAAGTCATTTAAAGCAGTAATATTATTATATTTATCAACATCAACAAATTTTGAATCATCTGCTCTTGTTAAGACTCCGCAAGCAATATCAGCGTTATTTGTTTCACAGGAATCAACCAAAATTTCATAAAAATTATTATCAAGCCAATCATCGGAATCTAAAAAGCCCAAATAATCACACTGCGCATGTTCTATTCCCGTATTTCTTGCGCCTCCAAGCCCTTTATTTTGTTGATTTATAATTTTAATTTTATCATTTTGCAAAGAATTTAAAAAGTTCAAAGTGGAACTATCGGTTGAGCCATCATTCACAATCACTGTTTCAATATTTTTATATGTTTGATTTAATACAGAATTAACGGCATGTTCAAGATAATTAACTTTTTCATTGTATACGGGAATAATTACACAAATTTTCTTACTCATTATTTACTACAATTACCATTTTTATTTTACTAAGTTATAGCATAACATAAATTCATCTTAACATAGGCTATTTTTAACAAACTTAATTAAAATATTTCATTAAATTTACAAAATATATTACCTAAAGCTACTTATAACATATAGCGCTTGCCGTTGCGTATTCTTTAGTATGAGATATTGATATTTTTATATTTAACTCGGGATATTTTTCAAGATTAATGTATGGTACACCCGAGTCCTTGTTTAAAATTTCTATTTCTTTAAGAGATATTCTTCCAATATTAAATTCAGATAATGCCTTATACACTGCTTCTTTAGCGCAAAACCTTGCGCATAAATGCATGGCAGGCTTACTTTTTGAAAAACAATACTCCAGCTCGTTTTGAGTAAATATATAATTTAGAAAACGTGCGCTGTTTTCAAGCGTTTTATTTTCAAATCTTTTTATTTGTTCAATATCAACTCCTATGGAAATATTAAAACTCATAACATCCTTTTTCTTTAATTATATAATAATTTCAATTTATTTAGAACAACAATTTTTACACCCGCCGCAACTTGAAGCGCAGTCTTTACACTTCTTTGAAATTTGCCCGTCTTTAAGACTATGTTTACAGCTATTTAACCATTTAGGCTCCTTGCAAGAGCATTGCTTCATAAAATCAAGAAAATGTACAAATTTTATTAAAACATCTTTTGTCATTGAATATTCAATAGCACTTGCATTTTTATCAGCAGAAGTTTTTTCTATTTCTAAAACTTGGTTTAAAAAATTTGAGATGGTATTATGACGATATAATTTTAATTGTATGTATTCTATCCCCTCTTTAGTTAGAGTAATATTTCCGTAAGGTATGTAATTTATAAACCCTAATTTTGCTAAAGTCTTTATTGCATTAGCGCTTGAAGCGCCTCCGATACCTAAATAATTTGAAACATCTTTAACAATGATATTTGAATTATTTTTTGAAATATCATAAATAGCAAGCAAATATTTTTCCAAGCTTTCGCTTAATTTTTTTTCATTTTCTTTCATAGTTAAGTTATACCATAAAACCGATTGTTAAGCTTGTTTTGATAAAAATTTAATAAAAACATCGGGAGTATTTTTGCCTAAAAAGGGATTGGGTGAAACCCCTGTATTTACGGGGTTTTTAATTGTTTCATTATTATCTTTTTTATGTTTTGTCATCCAAATATTTAATTTTGGAAGCAATACCCCAAGCATAATTGCAGAGTATGCAATACCTGAAATTTGAGCAATGTTGAGTTTTTTTAGATTTTGTTTAACATCTCCTCCTTGAGCTATTATTTCTTTTTGAGATTTTAGAGAAACATCTTTTAGCCAATGTTTTACACCTTTACCTTGTTTTGAAATATTAAACAGGTTTGTTTGCTTAGAATCAAGCATTTGCCCAACGCCTTTTGCTACAAAACCGCCCAAAACAAGCCAGTTCAAAAATCCTAAATAATCTCTAACGTTTGTTTCTCTTAATTCCGTTGAATCTTTAGAAGCAAATATTCTGCCTAAAATCAAAGTCCCATAAATTGTTTTAATGGCATTGCCGCCTGTTGCAGCGCCTGTAAATTCCAGTTTATTAATTAAATCGGTTGGTTTTTTAAGCCCCATAACTTTAGATAACATTAATAAAAATACACCTGCGGATAGCATTTTTTTAGCCAGCAATCCTTTTTCAACCCCTTTATTATTTTTATCTTTAACATTATTTTCATAATCGTTTTCACCTACAAAATTATCAATTCCCGTTCTCTTCTTTGTTAATTGTCTGTTTATATATTGATTTGAGATAGCTAACAGCATTGAAGCAGGTATTGCAAGAGCAATTTTTGAGTTATTTAAAAACTTTAATTTTTTAATTATTTCGCTTGCTTCACTACCTTTTTTAAAGAATATATTTTTACCTGCATCAACCGTATCTCTTAAAATATGGGTTAAATTTGCGCTAAACTCTTTATTGCCCGATTTTAAAATGATATTGTTATCAGCTCCCAAAAGCTTGATGATTTCATCTTGCACATTTGACAAGGTTTTTTTAACCGTCTTTTTATCCGTATCTTCAGTTATTAGTTTTGTAAGCGTTTGTTTTATACCTGTTGTTTTTTCTTTAGCAACAGATTTAAAAGTTTTATATTCATCTCCGACAAGCCCTGTCATTGAATTTAATACACCGTCAACAAAACCAATCGGTGTTTTATCGCTTTTTGAAAAAATCTCTTTAAATGTTTCAAGTCCGTTATTTGTTATCCAGCTTGAAGCGTTTGTTTTAATATTTGGTTTATGTAATTTATTTAATAATTTTGTTGATAGAATTGCAAAAACGGTTGCACTGAATTCGGCGATAAATGTTCCTGTGTATTCTCTAAAACCCATCTCAATTCCTGCTTGCTTACCTCTGTTTTTAGTTTCTATTATTGTTCTTGGGGTATCCATTGCAAAAATATCAACAAAAGAAGCGTTAAGCATATCATTATTATTTAAAGTATAAAGCGCTTTCGGTAACGGCGCCAAATTAATTCCTTTATAATTTAGGTTGGTCGTTGTTTTGGTATTTATTTTCATTTGTTCATTCCTTTTAATTAATGCTAAAGTCGGCTGTATATATAAAATAGGCAAAATAGCCTTAAACAAATGTTTAAGGACTATAAATAAAGTAAAAATTTATTGCATTAAATTGCACTAATGGTGCTGCACTAAAGCTAAGTCCTTAAATATAATAAGAACTTGCAACAACAAATTTGTACTTTAGAAAGATTTAAATTAATCATATTTTTATTATTCAATAAATAAATTTATTGTCAATAGCCAAATGTTTAAAAACTTCAATATTTGCAACATGTTAGGGTATAGCATAACATTTATTATTAAAATCAACTCGAAAAAAACTTATAAATCAACAAACCTGTATATGGTATTGCAGCTGTTTCAGTGCTGATAATTTCAATTTTTAAATAATTTATAAAATAATTTACTTATAACTTCCGACTTTTCTTCCGTATTTATCATACTCGGTTATTCTGCCTGATGAATCTTTTTTAAATGAACCTGTTTTTTGTCCGTATTTATCATATTTTATTGTTACGCCGTTTGAATTTGTTTTATAAGTGCCGACTTTTGCTCCATATTTATCATATTGAGTAGTAGTTGAGCCTGTTGTTTTATAACTTCCCGTTTTAGCTCCGTAGCGGTCGTATGAATTATAGCCCGAGGAAGTTTGTTTGAAACTTCCTGTTTTTGAACCATATCTGTCATATTGGTTAATGGTTGAGCCGTTTTGTTTGAATGAGCCTGTTTTTTGTCCGTAAACATCATAAGAATTAGTATTGCATAGAGCAAAACTTGCAGTTATAAAAAATAAAAATAATGTAAGTAAAAATTTTTTCATTATTATAGCACCTATAATCTGTTTCCTGCCGATAAACATATTTTCTTTAGACAATTCTTCTAATTCAACTCCTAATACACAACATCTTGCATATAATGCCATACTTCTTTTTAAGTCATTTAGTTGTTGTTTTTAAGAATTATTTTAGTTTATCATCCACGTATATAATGCTAACACAATTAAAACTTATCAGGTAATATCTTTTTATAATACCTATGTTATTTTAAAATCTTAATTGTTTTAATAATTTTCAAGTATGCGTCGATTTCTTTTGATGATGAGAGGTAAATTTCTTTTATCAGTTCATCTCTTTTAGGATTTTTAAGCTCTGTAGAGCTGATACCAAACTCCAATAAGGAAACATTTAAAACATCTAATAACTTTAAAAAACTGTTTAATGTCGGGGTTTGTAAGCCTCTTTCAATATTGCTTAAATTTTTTTCAGTCATTCCAATTTTTTCAGATAATTCAGCTTGTGTTAAATTTGCTTTTTCTCTTAGTTGTTTAATCTTTTTCCCGATAAATTTTTTATCATCATAAAGAACCATAGTTATTATTCCTTATTATTAATTCAAAATTACCTTATAAATAATGACTTAATAACCTTATGAATAATAACTTAATTAAATAATAGAAATATATAATACTATTTATAATTTTTATGGTAGCATGCTCATGTTTTATAATACTTTTTTTAAAAAAGTATTGTTTATGATAAAGAGTTAAAGGCGGTAATGTTGGAAAGTTTGATTGAACAGCTTCCTAAAATTGTAGCGGAAGGTAAAAAAGAAGTAGAAAAGATTATGGAACGCTTAGAAAGCGAAAACCATATAGGATTGCAGACCAATGAATTAGTCCTGCCCGTTAGAAAAGAAGCAAATTTATTCAGAGGTAAATATCAAGAAATAGATGGACAAAATTGGTTTAACAGGCTTTGTTACGGAGATAATTTGCTTGTTATGCAAGCACTTTTGTCAGGTGATGAAGCAACGGGATTACCTTCAATGCGAGGTAAAATTGACTTAATTTATATCGACCCGCCTTATGATTCAAAAGCGGATTACAGAACCAAAATAACCCTTCCTGATTTGGATTTAGAGCAAAAACCAAATGTTATGGAACAGTTTGCGTATTCTGATACTTGGAAAGACGGGACTGTATCTTATCTTAAAATGATGTATCCGAGATTGTATTTGATGAGAGAGTTATTATCCGAACAAGGCTCGATATATGTACATTTAGACTGGCATGTCGGACATTATGTGAAATTATTGCTTGATAATATATATGGAAAGAATAATTTAAAAAATGAAGTAATTTGGCATTATAAAAGATGGACAAGTCCGACAAATATACAATATCAAAAAATGCATGATACGCTTTTATTTTATTCAAAAAGCAATAATAATTTATTTAATATAATAAAAGAAAAATTATCAAAGCCAAAAAAACAAAATGCAAATGATGGCAAGGGGAAATCCTTAAGAGATAATGATGGAAATGTAATATATCATATTCAGGAAGATAGAGTTATTGATGATGTTTGGGATTTGCCGATATTAAATCCTCAAGCCAAAGAAAGAACAGGATACCTAACTCAAAAACCTGAAGCACTTTTAGAAAGAATAGTAAAAGCCTCCTCTAACGAAAATTCAATAGTAGCAGACTTTTTTGCAGGCTCGGGTACAACAGGGGCTGTTGCGGAAAAACTTGGCAGACGCTGGATAATGTCTGATTTTGGCAAGCCTGCAACAATGATTATGAGAAAAAGACTTATTGATAACGAGGCAAAGCCATTTTTGTATCAAGCAATAGGCGACTATCAAAAAGAAGTTTTCGCCTCAACAAAAGAATTTAAAAGAATTGGCGATTTATCGCAAGTTGTTTTAAACTTATTTGGGGCAATTCCATTTTTTGATGAAGATTCACCAAAAAATTTAGGACAATTAAAAGGTTCAAGAACTCTTGTATACGTTGATAGTCCTAAAAAAATGACAGGCGCAGCAACAATTAAAAAAGCCCTTGAACTAAAAGAAAGTTTTATGGGCGGATGGAATAAGGTTATAATTTTAGGTTGGAATTTTGCTTTTGATATAGCAAATATTTTGAAAGATATTGACCGCAATAAATTAGAAGTTTTGGTTATTCCGCCCGATTTATTAACTAAACTATCTAAAAACAGCAGTTATCAACAACTCTTAAAATCAGGAGCAATAAGATTTTCAACACTTCAATATCTGACGATTAAAGAACCTAAAATAAACCCATATTCAAGCGATGTCGAAGAATTGGAAGTTGAACTGGATAATTACGTACTTTTATCCCCTGATGCTCTTCCTTTAGATGATAAATATAAAGCAAAATTATCAGAGCTTATTGCAAAAGACCCTCTGGCACTTATTGAATATTGGAGTATTGACCCTGATTATGACGGCGAAACTTTTAGAAGCAAATGGCAAGATTATAGAGAAAATATTGCAAATGATGGCGATCCTTTAAGAGTAGTAAGAAAAGCAACAATTGAAGTGCCATGTAAAGATAACAGACAAATTTGCGTTAAAGCAGTTGATGTATTTGGCTTTGAAAGTGTCGTGGTAAAGGAGGTATCTTAAAATGTCAACATTATTAAACACAGGAACAAAAGACATCCCTTTAAAATTTGCTTCACAACTTTCAAACATGGTAAATCAAGAGTGGGAAAGCGGAAGCTTTATCGAAAAGGTTACCCCGATTACACAAGATTTATTAAGGTATTGGTTTAATCCTGTATTTTGCGAAAGAACAATAAATTTTCATACAGGACAAAAACAAGCAATTCTCAATGCAATATATTGCCATGAAATTTTAAAAACCGATTCAATATTATCAATGTATCAACAAGCAAGCGAAGATTTATTAACTCCCGACTTTTTTAATTATATAAAGGATGATAAATACAACCATCCGAAATATTGCGTCAAAATGGCAACAGGAACAGGCAAAACATTTGTTTTAAATGCACTTTTAATATGGCAGTATCTAAACGCTAAATATATGGAAAATATAACCGAAATTAAATTTAGCAAAAACTTTTTACTTGTCGCCCCCGGTTTAATTGTTTATGAAAGATTATTAGATGCTTTTTTAGGAAAAGAAAAAGAAGACAGAACAAGGGATTTTGAAACCTCGGACATAAAAAGAAATGTTGATTTGTTTATTCCTGAAAGATATCGTCAAACTGTTTTCAATTTTGTTCAAAATAATGTAGTAAAAAAAGACGAAATCGGCAGAAAAATTACAGGTGACGGGTTAATTGCAATAACCAATTGGCATTTATTATCCGGTGAAAATGAAGATAAAGAAGACAATATTGAAGTATCACCGCTTGAAAATCCCGAAAAAACAATAAAAGAGTTATTGCCGATAACCCCGGGGCTTACAGCAGGACATGATTTAAATACTATTGATAACAGGTATTTAAACGGCGATGAAATAAATTATTTGAAATCATTACCTGATATTTGTGTATTCAATGATGAAGCACATCACATCCACGAAAATAAACAAAATGGTATTATACAAGAAGTTGAATGGCAAAAATCTTTAAATTATATATCGGAAAACAAGAAAAGAAATTTTATACAAATAGATTTTTCTGCAACTCCTTTTGATGTAACCGGTTCGGGTCAAAAAAGAACGAAACATTATTTTCCGCATATAATTGTAGATTTTGACTTAAAAGAAGCTATAACAAAAGGGCTTGTTAAAACTATTGCAATAGATAAAAGAAAAGAAATTGCAACAATAGAAAATGAAAATCTTGATTTTAAAGCAATAAGAGAAGGGAACAATGTCATAGGATTATCAGACGGGCAAAGATTAATGCTAAGAGCGGGTCTTGAGAAATTGCGCATATTGGAAGAAGAATTTACCAAAACAGATAAGAATAAACATCCAAAAATGCTAATCATGTGTGAAGACACAAAAGTTTCACCGTTTGTTTGTGAATTTTTAGAACAAGAAGGCTTAGCACAAGATGATATTATGCGGATTGACTCCGATAAACAAGGTTCAGTTAAACCTGATGAATGGTTAAATATAAAACAAAAGTTGTTCAACATTGATAAAACATCAAGCCCAAAAGTTATTGTATCGGTTTTAATGCTAAGAGAAGGATTTGACGTATCAAATGTATGCACAATAGTTCCGCTTCGCTCATCTCAAGCTCCAATTTTATTAGAACAAACAATAGGTCGAGGGTTAAGGCTTATGTGGAGAGAGCATGATTATGATGATATTAAAGCCGAAAATCTTAAAAAAATGCTTATTGATAAACAAAGCCCTCAAAATTATCTTGATATATTGAGTATCATTGAACATCCTGCATTTATACAATTCTACGATAATTTAGAAAGCGGAATGATTGTAGAAGAAAAAGATATGCCAAAAAGAGAAAATATCTTGGGCGATATTATAAATGTCGGACTAAAAGAAAATTATAAAGATTATGATTTTTATATACCTCGTATTAGTTGCGACAAAGAAGAGATATTAACTCTCGGTAATATTAATTGTAATAATATGAATAAATTTAGCTGGACATTTGAACAGCTAAAACAAATGATTAAAAATTACGGCAGTGAATGTTTTTATTCGGAAGAAATAACTGCAAAAACTCGCTTTGGAGATTATAGAATATCGCAGCAATTATTTAGTGCAAATAGTTACAATGAATTTTTATCAAGATTATTGCAGGCTGTAACAAATAATATTGCAAGGGCAGGCGGGCATTCTTCATTCCCTGTTATGCAGATAAATCAAGTATCGCTTGTTAAAGTAATAGACGATTACATAAGAACAAAACTGTTTAATCAAGCATTTGACCCTTACATTGATGACAACTGGAGAGTTTTAATGATAGCTCGTACAGGAATTATTGAACATATTATGAAAGAAGTATCAACTTCTTTATATGAAATGCAAAACAATGTATCAACAGTTGATGCTGTTGTTAAAAAAGAATATTTTTCGCAAGTTGAAACATTAAAAATGAGAGAAAATTTTGCTTTGGATATAAGAAAATCAATTTATAAAAAAACACAGTACCCATCTAACAAAGGCGAGTTTGAAAAAGAATTTTTATTGTTTGCAGATAAAGATAGTGAAGTAGAACGGCTTTTAAAAATAAACGAAAACTATCATACTTTTGCTCATATAAGATATATAAGAACCGACGGGCTTTTATCTTCTTATTATCCGGATTTTATTTTAAAGATTGGCGCAAATATATATTTTGCAGAAACAAAATCCCAAAAAGATGTAAACGACCTAAACGTAAAACAAAAACAAATAAGTGCAATTGATTTTTGCAAAAAAATTAACGAGCTTCCAAACGAAAACAGGATGTATAGTACATGGTCATACTCAATACTTGATGATATAACTTTTTATGCAATGAAAGATAAAGGTGCAAATACAAAAGACTTGCTTGAATATTGTAAAATAACAAACGCTAAAATATACGGACAGTTATTTTAGATGTCTAAAAAAGATGATTTTTAAATCAGAATAGTTTTAGTTCAAGCATTGTAAATATAGCACCGCTTATATGGCGTGATTTTAGTAAATATTTAATATCTGAAGGGTGTTTTTAAAGTGTAAATATTTTAGTTGACTGCGTATTAAATAAAAATTGCATTACAAAGTTGTGTGAAAATAAAATATTTTAATAAACATTACTTGAAGCTCATAGAGTTAAGAACAATTTTAGCATATTATTTTATTCAACTAAAGAAGTGCTAAAAAACAAACATTTATAAATTTGCTTATTTTTGCAGGTTTTAGCAGGAGTGAAATTATGGGTTTAAAGCGGAATAAAATTGATTTTAAAAATAGTCTTATTACTATTGATGCTAATTAGCTATATTTTAAAGAAAAGGAATATATGAAGATACAGCCAAGATAGAACAATAAAAATAAGCCCGGCTATTCAAGTGATGAATATTTTAAAAGCATATAGAAAAAATATAAGAGCAAAAGACTTGTATTAGGCTCATAGCGGCATGATACAATTTTTTTGCTCAAGAAAAACGATAAACCAATATGCCCTGACAGCTTAAAGGATTGTTGTTATAAATTTACTAAAAAGTATATTCAGATTAAAGAAAAAGAAAACAAGCCAAAATCTCAACAAATTATTTATTATCGCATATAAATTCACACGCATTGAGCGATATGTAAACGAGTATACATATATTAAACGGTGTTATTTAACAACTGTTAGTAAATAAATAGGACACGCAAAAAACAAGCACTACCGCAGACATATATAGTCATTTAATGAAAAAAGCTGATGAAAGTGCTTCAAATACTTTAGAAGACATTTTATTAAATTAAAAAACAAGCATAGATTATTTATAAAATTTATAATAAAAATTTAAGATTGTTGAATTATAATTGAATTATTGTCCATTTAAGTACTAAAAAAGAGCTTCAAAATCGCTGAAACTGTCTTATATTAAATGGTTGCATGCTCCGGATTTTACAAGGCGAACCACCGCAGCTAAGCGAGGATGTGTGAGCCTGTACCCGTAGCGATAGCGAAGTGGAACAAGGCGAACCACCGCAGCTAAGCGAGGATGTGTGAGCCTGTATAAGTAAGCTCAATAAAAAACCTTTCAAATGGAAGGAATAATTAAAAAGTCCCCAACGGGGGACTAAATGGTTGCGGGAGCTGGATTTGAACCAACGACCTTCGGGTTATGAGCCCGACGAGCTACCAGACTGCTCCATCCCGCGATATTAAATTATAATTTCTATCTGCAAATTTATTTAATTATAAAACTTAAATGTCTTACAATTAATATTATTATACGCTAAATATAAAAAATCAAGCCTTTATTAAAATTCATAGCACAAAACAAATTTTACTTTAAAACACTGCAAATAAAAAGGTAATATAGTTAGATGCATCAATTTATAAATAATTGTTTTACAAGCTCTCTAAAATTTTATTAACCGACAAAACAAACAAAATGCCGAGTGCATGCTCGGCATTTAATAATATTTTAACAATAATTCAAAAACATTAATTAGAATTGTAAGCCCGCTTCACGAGCAGCTTCAGCCAATGCTGCAACTCTGCCATGGAACAAAAAGCCGCCTCTATCGAACACTACGCATTCAATTCCTTTAGCAAGCGCTTTTTTAGCAACATCAGCACCAACTATTTTAGCAGCTTCAATATTACCGCCGTGTTTTAAATTAAGTTCTTTAACCTTTGAAGATGAAGAGCATAATGTTACACCATTTACATCATCAATTACTTGAGCGTAAATATGTTTTGTTGAGCGATAAACTGCTAAACGAGGGAATTGTGCGTCACCCGATATTTTAAGACGTACACGTCTGTGTCTTTTTCTTGTTTGTTCTTTTCTGTTGATTGTTTTAATCATTTTAATTTCCTTTCACCAAAACTAATTCCCGTTTTTAGGTTAGTTTATATTGGCAATTTTACTGTAACTTCGTTTGATATTAATATATCGTTTTAAGTTTAATTATTTATATATGACATCTGTTATATATGATGAATATAGCTCTTAAACCGACATAACATTCTTTAAACTTATACTGCGCCAAAAAAGCATAATACAAGTTAAAGTTTGTTTTAAATTATTATTTTTTACCTGCCTTGCCGACTTTTCTTGCAATATATTCGCCTTCATATTTAACACCTTTACCTTTGTAAACTTCAGGCGGACGTTTAGAGCGAATTAATGCTGCAACATCACCAACAAGCTGTTTATTTGAGCCTGTAACGGTAACTTTTGTATTAGCTTCAACAGAAATTGTAATACCTTTTGGAGCTTCAATTATTACGGGGTGTGAATAGCCTAAAGAAAGATTAATTGATGTACCTTGCATTTGAGCACGATAGCCAACACCAACAATTTCTAATTTCTTTTCAAACGGGGTTTTAACACCAATAATTGCATTTGATATCAAGGTTCTAAATAAGCCGTGAAGGCTTCTTGATTTTCTGTCTTCAGCAATTCTGTTTACAATTACTTCTTTATTTTCAATTTTTACTTCGATTTCAGAAGGAAACTCAACTGATTCTGTCCCTTTTGGACCTTTAGCAGTCAAGACATTGCCTTCTACTTTTACTTCAACTCCATCAGGAATTGTAATTGGTAATTTACCTATTCTGGACATTTTTTCTCCTTTTGCTTTTATTATACTAAGCGGGAACGCATCGCACTATGCGATTTAACCCTTTTTACTTTTATATTATTTTTTAGATATTAAATTATTTTAATTGTATTTAATTTAACTAAAGTTTAGGCGATTTAACTACCATACATAGCAAAGAACTTCGCCGCCAAGCTTGTTTTCTCGAGCTTGTTTTTCGTTCATAAGACCTTTTGATGTTGAAATTATAGCGCAACCCATGCCATCAAAAACTCTGGGCATATTTTTTGCCTTAGAATAAACTCTTAAGCCGGGTTTAGAAACTCTTTGGAGCCCTGTAATAACACTTTGAGAATTAACATATTTCAAAGTTACGTTGATAAATTTAAAGCCGTCTTTTTCTTCTACTGTGTAGCAGTCTACATAACCTTCGTTTCTAAGAACTTTGATTAGTTCTTCTTTTAATTTTGAGTATGGCATTGAAACAGATTCATGTTTAACCATATTTGCATTTCTAATTCTGGTTAGAGCGTCAGCTATCGGATCATTGATTGTCATTTTATTTCCTTTCTACTTGCAAGAACTTGTCTTGTAGTTTAGTGTACATTAAGCTCATGATGAGCAATTTTAATAATAATTTAAACAAAAAACAAAAGCAATGATTTTGTAAATTTTTATGAAATTAATTGCAAATTAATTCTTTTAGCGATTTTTACAATAATGCCAAACACATAAAAAAGCAAGGGTTTAGAATGCAAAGTATAAATTTTGGTGCAAATTTTATAAAAGCGGAAAAAATAATACTATAACCCAAATAATGCCAACAGTCTTTATTTATCAACAACAATTACTGATAGCAACAGGGGTTTTAGTGCAGAAATAGCCGCACAAAAGCAAAAATGAAAAATTCAGACCGTGCAACCCTTAAGGTATTTGTTTTGAATCCGATAAAACAGGCGACTCTTATAAAAAAGCTTATTCTGACGCAAATCAATACTTGAAAAAATTAGCAAAGTATACATCTAATCAAAATTTGCAGGATAATATTAATTCAAAATATAGTTATATAGCGTGAATTTCAAAAATTGGTCAAAATTAGCCGATATGATTTTTATTCGGTATAAATTAAAATGAATAAATTTAAAGTATAATTCTTAAACCTTGAATTTATGGGGTTTGGGTTATTATGTTTATTTTGAGCCTTTGGACTTTTGTGTTTGGATTTTTTGGACTTATAATTTTTAGATTTATAATTTCATAGTCTTTGGGTTTTAAACTTGACATCATAATACTGCACCCTATCCGCCCGTCATTATGCCAAGCCTTCCCGCTCGTCATTACTTCGGGTTACAGCTAGGGTATAATTTTAGCAAGTCGTCTATTCGAGTGCGGCTTATAAAAAAACTAAAACCAAGCCGTAGGGCGGGCTTCAGTCCACCAAGCTCTAAGTTTAAAAACTTCGTAAGTCAGATATTTTGAGACGGTAGACTAAAGTCTACCCTACAATTATAATTCCTTGCCGTAGTAGTTTGGTATACGTGGCTCTAAAATAAAATCTACCATCTTGAAACTGACGTTTGCAATGACGGTATGGGGGTTTAGGTGTTATTACAATGAGTTTGGTTATTGTTTTCATAATTAAATTTTTAGAAAAGTTTTTTAAAGTTTTTTAAAAACCAAACAAGCAAAGCAAAAAGTTTTCAACAAATTAAAACGTTCTATCAAAGTTAATTTTTCCGATAGAACGTTTTAATTTTTTGTTAAAGTTTACCATTACCAGGATGACTTTGTAACACCGGGTAACAAGCCTTGATGTGCCATTTTTCTTAGGCAAATTCTGCAAAGACCAAAGTCCCTATGAAACCCATGAGGTCTTCCGCAAACAGAACAACGATTATGAAGTCTTACTTTAGGATATTTTCCTTTAGCAGCAAGAGCTTCTCGTCTTTGTTCTTTGTTTATCATTGCTTTTTTAGCCATTTTATGATTTTCTCCTATTGTTTTTTGGTTTATATTTTATACGTTTGTTGCTTATTTAGTTTTAAATGGCATACCTAAATGTCTTAATAAACTTCTTGCTTCATCGTCGCTATGAGCTGTTGTGATGATTGAAACATTCATACCCTTAACGATATCAATTTCATCATAGTGAATTTCAGGAAACAGAGATTGTTCTTTTAAACCAAAAGTATAGTTACCTCTGCCGTCAAAGCTTTTTGGACTTACACCTCTAAAGTCACGGATACGAGGAAGTACAACGCAAACTAATTTTTGGAAAAAGTCATACATTCTCTCCCCTCTAAGAGTGACCATTGCACCAACAGGCATGCCTTCTCTTAATTTATAAGATGCGATTGATTTTTTAGCTTTTGTAGATAGAGCCTTTTGACCTGCAATTTTAGTTAATTGATTTACGATTGATTCAGCAAGCTTTGAGTTGTGCGAAGCTTCGCCAACACCCATATTAAGAACAATTTTAGACATTTTAGGAATTTGCATTTCATTTTTATATGAAAATTCTTCCTTTAATTTTGCTCTTACTTCGTTAACATAACGGTCTTTTAAATTACCGGTACTTTTTGACATTATTTTATCCCTTTACTTAGCCTTTGAAATTCTTGTGATAATTTAATTATATTTTAAACTTTAACACCTGTCGAATTTCAATGCCCCACTTTAGCGTGGTCTATACATCAATTACTTCACCGCATTTAGCGCAAACACGCACTTTTTTGCCATCTTTAACTACTTTTTTAACTCTTGTAGCTTTTTCACAAGACGGGCAGCAAATCATAACTTTTGAAGCGTTTATTGGCTTAGCAACTTTATTTAATCCGCCTTGAACACCGGCCATCGGATTTGCTTTCTGTGCTTTTGTAACAACATTTACACCGTCAACAAGAATAGTTCCTTTTGCAGTGTCTACGCTTTTAACGTTTCCTTGTTTACCTTTATCTTTGCCCGAGATGACAATAACACGGTCACCAACTTTTGTGTGAAGTTTTTTATTTGCCAAAGATTTATTATTTTCAGCCATTTTTCTATTTTCCTATTTTGATTATATTACCTCAGGAGCCAGAGAAATGATTTTCATAAAGTTCTTTTCTCTAAGTTCTCTTGCAACCGGGCCAAAAACACGAGTTCCACGAGGTGAACCGTCTTTATTAATAATAACTGCCGCATTATCATCAAATCTGATAACAGAACCGTCATTACGTTTAATATCTGCTTTTGTTCTAACAACAACGGCACTTACAACATCAGATTTTTTGACAGGCATTCCCGGATTTGCGTCTTTAACAGCGGCAACAATTACGTCGCCTACGCTTGCATATTTTTTATTACTTGAGCCCATAACACGAATGCAAAGAAGTTCTTTTGCACCTGTATTATCAGCAACTTGTAATCTGGTTTCTTGTTGTATCATAACTTAACTACCTTATATTTAACTACTTGGCAACGCTTACAACTTTATCTAATGTCCAACGGATAGAACCGGAGAGAGGTTTAGATTCAACAATTGTAACAACATCGCCTACATGGCATTGATTCTTTTCATCACGAACTTTAAAATTCTTAGTGAAAGTCATCGTTTTTTTATATTTTTTATGAGCTTTATGTTCAGCAACTTCAACAACAATTGCTTTTTCCATTTTATCGCTCACAACGCAACCTTGTTTTACTTTTTTAGGCATTTTATATTTCCTTATGCTTGTTGTTCTTTTTGTCTTAAAATAGTTTTCATACGTGCGATTTCAATTTTTTTATTTTTGATTGAAGCAGTGTTTTCCAACTGTTTTAATTTATTATGACCCATTCTTAAAGTAAATAATTCTTTTTTTGAGTTAAGAATTAAATCTTTAAGTTCATCTATGGTTTTTTCTTTTATTTCTTGAAGTTTCATTTTTACCTACTTTTCTACTACTTTTAATTTAATAGGCATTTTTTGAGCAGCTAAAGTTAAAGCTTCAACAGCTTCTTCACGAGAATCAAAAGTAACTTCAAATAAGATTCTGCCCGGTTTTACAACAGCTACCCAATACTCAGGATTACCTTTACCTTTACCCATACGAGTTTCAGCAGGTTTTGCGGTTATCGGTTTATCAGGGAATATTTTAATCCAAACATTACCGCCACGTTTGATTTTTCTTGTGATAACACGACGTGCAGCTTCTATTTGTCTTGAAGTAATCCAGGCAGGTTCAAGAGCCTGCAAACCGAATTCACCAAATTCAAGAGAACAACCTCTTGTTTCGGTTCCCTTCATATTGCCTTTCATTTTTTTGCGAAACTTTGTCTTTTTAGGCATTAACATTGTTATATTTCTCCTAATTTACTTCTTAAGTTAAGCCTGCTCGCTTTGAGCTTCTTGTTGTTCTTGACGTTTAGCTCTGCGTTGAAAACGAGTGTTTTCTTTTGCTGCAGGTTTTTTAATTTTAATATTTTGATCGGCTTTTTCACCGGGCATTAAGTCACCTTTGAACACCCAAACTTTAACACCGATTTTACCCATTACGGTATCAGCTTCCGCAAAACCGTATTGAACATCAGCTCTAAGGGTTTGCAGAGGTATTCTGCCTTCTTTTGCCCATTCCGAACGAGCAATTTCAGCACCGCCCAAACGACCGGATACCATAACTTTTATACCTTGAACACCTGCACGCATTGTTCTTTGCATTGCCTGTTTCATA
The DNA here is from genome assembly GCA_947587615.1 of Candidatus Gastranaerophilales bacterium. Taxonomy (GTDB): domain Bacteria; phylum Cyanobacteriota; class Vampirovibrionia; order Gastranaerophilales; family Gastranaerophilaceae; genus RUG14156. The sequence continues at coordinate 24,068 of CANPYC010000019.1, forward strand.
GCACGTCTGAATGCGATACGTTTTTCAAGTTGGAGGGCAATATTTTCCGCAACCAGTTGAGCATCAACATCAATTCTTGCAACTTCAACAACATCGATTGTAACTGCCTGAGTTTTGATTAACTTTTGAACGGCAACTCTCAATTCATCAATGCCTTGTCCGCCTCTGCCAACAACGATACCCGGTTTAGCCGTAACTACCGTTATGTTGATATTATTAGCTTTTCTTGCAATATTGATTCTTGATACACCGGCTGTATATAATTTTTTCTTGATAAATTTTCTGATTTTATCGTCTTGCGCAATATTAAATGCGTATTGACCTTTTTTAGCAAACCATGTTGAAACCCATGGCTCAATTATGCCTACTCTAAATCCGGTCGGATGTGTCTTTTGTCCCATGTTTTTCTCCTAGTCCTTTGCTACTTTCACTGTTAAATGAGCTGTTCTTTTTAATCTCTTATACATTCTGCCTTGAGCACGAGGTCTTACACGTCTGTATGTAGCTGCTTCATCGGCAAAAATTTCAGAAATTTTAAGAACATCAGCCGTTGCACCAAATTTTTCCGAAGCGTTTGCAATGGCAGCATTTAAGTTCTTTTCGACAATACGGGCAGCGAAGTAAGGCATATATTTAAGCATTCTTTGAGCTTCACTTGCTTTTTTACCACGGATAAGATTAATCACTCTGCGGATTTTCCTAACCGTCATTTTAATATCTGTTTGTTTTGATATAGCTTCTTGCATTTTTCTATTTCCTTAAAGTTATTTTTTCTTAGCTGTCTTATCAGCGGCATGACCTCTGAAAGTTCTTGTTAGTGCAAATTCACCTAATTTATGTCCAACCATTTGTTCGGTTATATAAACAGGAACATGAGTTTTACCATTGTGAACCGCAATTGTGTGACCAAGCATGTCAGGCACAATCATAGAAGCTCTTGACCAAGTTTTGATAACTTTCTTTTCGTTTTTTTCATTCATGCTGTTAATCTTTTTTTGTAAAGATTCATGAACGTATGGACCTTTTTTTAATGAACGAGCCATCTATTTATGTTCTCCTTTTATTTTTTTCTTCTTCTTACTATCAACTTACTTGAAGCTTTTTTCTGATTACGAGTTTTGTAACCGAGAGCAGGTTTACCCCAAGGAGTTTTTGGATTGCCGCCGGGCCCTGTCTTACCTTCACCACCACCGTGCGGGTGATCAACAGGGTTCATTGTAACACCACGAACAGTAGGTTTAATACCTAAATATCTCGTTCTTCCGGCTTTTCCGGTTGATAGGTTTTTGTATTCGGAGTTACCTAAAACACCGATTGTTGCATAACAATCTTTTCTAACCATTCTCATTTCTGATGATGGAAGTTTAACGGTAACATAATTTCCTTCTTTAGCCATAACTTGAGCGGCATTACCTGCACTTCTTGCCATTTTACCGCCTAAGCCGGGTCTTAATTCAATGTTATGAACCATTGCACCAAGAGGAATAGCATCTAAAGGAAGAGCATTTCCTGTTTGAATATCAACTTCAGGTCCTGAAATTATTTTATCGCCTACATTGAGCCCTTCAGGACAAAGAATATATCTTTTTTCACCATCAATATAGTTAACAAGACAAATTCTTACATTTCTGTTTGGATCGTATTCAATTGTCATTACAGTACCTTGAATACCGATTTTGTCCCTTTTGAAATCAATTACACGGTATGCTCTTTTATGACCGCCGCCGATATGACGAGTTGTTATTCTGCCTGTATTGTTTCTTCCGCCTGATTTAGTTAAAGATTTAACCAAAGATTTTTCAGGAGCAGAAGCGGTAATTTCTTTATAGTCCGGTCTTGTCATACCACGTTGACCGGGTGAAGTCGGATTAATTTTACGATTTGCCATAGTCTTATACTCCTGTCAATTCTTCAATCGGATCACCGACTATTGTAACAATAGCCTTTTTACCGGATTGTGTTCTGCCAAATTTCATGCCCATTCTTTTTTGATGAGAAGGCATATAAACCGTTCTAACTTTCTTAACCTTGCGGTTTGGATAAGCTAACTCAACAGCTTGAGCTATCTCAGTTTTTGAAGCATCTTTATTTACTTCAAAAGTATATGTATTATTAACAGTGCCTACCATAGACTTTTCAGTAATGATTGGTTTTTTAATTACACTGTATAATTTTTCTTTGTTGGTATTTTTATTTGTCATTATTTTGCCAACCTTTCAGTGATAAAGTTGATTGTTGCTTCAGTTGTAATAATTGTATCAGCGTCAACAATATCTTTAACATTTAAGTTTGATGGTAATAATAATTTAACGCTTGGAATATTTCTTGCCGATAATACCAGATTTTTGTTTTCATCACTTGTTAAGTCGGCAATAATTAAAATTTTACCTTTTGCATTTAAGTCTTTTAAAACTTTTGCCATAACTTTTGTTTTAGGTTCGGTGATTTCTGAAAAATCTTTAACAATTGTTATGATATCAAGTTTTGCACTTAGTGCGGATTTAAGAGCTAATTTTCTTGCTTTTTGAGGCAGAGAAGTTTCATAGCTTCTTGGTTTAGGTCCAAAAATTACGCCACCGCCTCTGAATAGAGGGCTTCTTAATGAACCTGCACGAGCTCTGCCTGTGCCTTTTTGTTTCCAAGGTTTTTTACCGCCGCCTGATACTTCAGCTCTTGTTTTGGCGCAAGCTGTACCTGCTCTGCCATTATTTAATTGTCTTTTAAGAGCTAAATACATAACGTGCATATTTGGTTCAACTCCAAATACTGAGCCTTCTAAATTCATTTGACCAAGTTCGGAACCTTGAGTTGATAAAATTTTAACTGTTTTATTTTCTGTATTTTTTGTCATCTTGCACCTCTAATTCCATTTAGTCCTAGCAGGTTTAATAGTAACCAATTTACCTTCAGGGCCCGGAATAGCACCTTTTATAAGCAATAAGTTTTTATCGGCTATAACTTTTGCTACGGTGAGTTTGGTAACCGTAACTTTTTCGTTACCCATATTGCCTGCCATTCTTTTACCCTTTACAACACGGCTCGGGGTAGTACCTGCGCCGATTGAACCGGGTTCTCTATGGTTTTTAGAACCGTGCCCCATAGGACCTCTTGAAAAATTGTGTCTTTTAACGGTACCTTGAAAACCTTTACCGATTGAACGACCTGTAACATCAACTTTTTGAACATTGTCAAGAACTTCTAAAGAAATTGTTTGACCAACTTCATATTTTGAAGCGTCATCAACTCTAAATTCTTGTAAATGTCTAAAGTTTTCAAGATTATTTTTCTTAAAATGACCAATTTGTGCTTTAGTTAAGTGTTTTTCTTTTGCGGGTATAACACCGACTTGAATAGCATTATAGCCATCTGTTTCGGTTGTTTTAACCTGAGTTACAACAGCTTTTGCAACAGCAACAACGGTAACAGGAATACATAATCCTGCTTCGTCATATATTTGTGTCATTCCAAGTTTTGTTCCAATAACACCTAATGTCATGTTAAACCTTTCTGTTGTGAGAGCTACTTTTAAAAGCTTTCTCTTGAGTACTTGCAGACTTTGTTTCATTTTTAATTATTATTAAAATTTTTTGAAACTCTGTCTTTCTAAATAGATCACATTAATATTAAATTGTCATGTGTCTTTTAATGAAGCAAATTAAAGTTTTACTTCAATATCAACCCCTGAAGGAAGATCCATTCTTGATAATTCTTCAGTTGTTTGTTGTGTTGGTTCATAAATGTCGATAATTCTTTTATGAGTTCTCATTTCGAAGTGTTCACGAGATTTTTTATCAACGTGAGGCGAACGAAGAACACAATATACTCTGCGTTTCGTAGGCATTGGAATCGGCCCTGATACTGAAGCGTCAGTTCTTTTTGCAGTGTCTACAATTTTTTGAGCAGAACTATCAATTAATTGATGGTCGTATGCTTTTAGACATACTCTAATTCTTTGTCTTTGTTGTGTGCTCATTTTACCTTTATTACCTTTATTTAAAGTCTGATACTTATAGCATATAAAAGCGTATAATAAACAAAAAACGTCGTCAATATGTTTTTGAGGTTTTTTATAATATTTACATTTCTTTAAAAACACTAAAGAAATTTTTTTGCACTGAAGCAATTTATTTTTCTGTTTTTTTACTTTTCTTAATAAAAAACATAATTTTTAGCAATTTTTTCCTTTCACAATCTTAATTAACCTATCACTAATAGTTAGGAATTTTTATGCAGCTATCAAATATTAATTTATTCAAGATAAATTCTTTAAATCCTTCATACAAATCAAAATTTTCAACAAACCCCTTTAAGTTTATTAATTTCAAAGGCAATTTAAAAGAAGATAAAGTTGAACTATCAACATCCGCTGAAAGAAGCGACATTGAAGCCAAAAAAGCTGCCGCTCAAAAAAAAGTCGAAAATAAAACCAGAACCTTTAAAAAAACCATTATCACCAACCAAAAAATTATAGAAGAACTTAAAGCAACAAGAAATGTTCTTGAAAATTTACTAAAAGATGAAAAAATAAGAGCTGAAATTAAAAAAATATCTGAATTGAATTTAGATAGTCCTGATGACGAAAAACTTGATAAAGCAATTAATTCAATTGTAAAACAAGTCTGCGCCAATAGGCAAAATTATGGCACTTTCCAATCAAATCTTAAAGATATTATTCTTGCGCTTCAAAAAAATAATTGGGATTTTGATGATAAAAATATATTTAGCGCAATTGAAGAAAAAATAGAAAAACTTCAAGAATATATAAATCACATTTCTTCATTCTATGTTGAACCCTATGAAAGAAAGCTTGAAATATATTTTAAAGAGCTTGAAGCAGGTTCAATCTATGCAGATTGTTTTGAGCCGCTTACAGATGAGAAAACAATCCACAAAAATTTGAAAGAAAAAAATATACAAGATAGACTCACTGTATCGGAGCTCTTATCCGACTGCGGAACAAATACCCATAAGATGACAGAAGCAGAAAGTATCCAAAAAACTCTTGAAGATGAAGGATTAATTAAATATAAAACAATCGGCGAAGCTCAAATTGTTGATTTAGACGATAAAACAACAAAAAAGACAATGGAGTTTTTATCAGAAAAACAAGGAAAACTAAAAACCCCCTCAAGACTTCAAAAAGAACTAGGGCTCACCAGCAGCGCATTTAGTTCGGTACATTTTAATTTTGTTGATTTTAAGACAAAAAAACCTATACATTTAATTGATTTAACAGATGAAGCTTCGGTTAAATCTTTAGAAAAACTTAACAGATTTATTTGCAAAAAATCCAAATATTTCTGGGACGGAAATACCTCTAAAAAACCAATACTTGCCCCTGCTTCGCACCTTGAGAGGCTCGGGTATGGAACAGTACCAATGCTTAGAAAAATGGTACAAGACGGCTATTTAAAAGGCAGAGTTGATATTGTTGATACATCCGAAGGTAAAAAATACAGAACTCAAATTGAAACAACCGACATATATAATTATAAAAAATTAATAAATTTAAAAGAAAAAAATCCCGCACTTATAACATTTGAAGCTCTTGCAAAAGAACTTGGAATAACTAAAGCTGAGCTTATGCAATCAATTATGGCAGATGAAGCGGAAATTATGCCTCAATGCCTATTTTGCTATGATAGAGAACATAAATTCATCAACAAAACTACACCAAAAAACAAAGAATTTATTCAAAAGAAATTATTTGAAAAAGAACTTTCAGCCCAATTAAAAGAAAATGAAAGAAAACAAAAAGAACTTGAAAGAATTAAAAATAAAGATATCCATTCAAAAATGCTTTCAATGAGAATGAAACTCGTTTGGTATTTTTGCCCTGACACAAGAGAAAACGCTTCTAAGATGGCAGAAAATAACGGGTATTTGTGTGAATTATTAGCAAAAGATAGAGAGAAAGAAGAACTGACACAAAAAGAACAAATAATAGTAAACAGTTATCGAAAACAAGTCTGGGAAAAAAGCGGCACACAAGAACTTAGGGCAGCTTTCAAAAAAGCGGATGAAGTTTTAGAAAAATATTATAAATATGGTATAGATTCAATTGAAGATGAACAAATTAAAGAAATTATCAAAATGTATGAAACAAATTAGCAAATTTAATTTTTTTCAGGCATTATATGTAAGCTGATAAAAATTAAAAGGATATTTTAATGAAAATCAACACAGTTAGAAGCTTTAATCTTATTCAAAATAAATATTCAAATACCGACAAAATTTATTCCAACGAATTAAAAACCGCTCAATCAAGCTCGCTTGAAGCTTTAGCAAATTATAACAAAAGCCAAATAACTTTAAATTTTAAAGCTAAGAAAAATAATTCAGCTCAAAACAGGTTCAAAAAAGAAGAAATCGAAGAAATATTTAAAAATATAACTAAAGATAATATTAAAGCTTTTAACACTTTGGCTGATACGAAAGACTATAAAGGTTCTTACAGATTTAGCTCAAAAGCTGTTGATGCAATCCTTGCTAAAGTCGGGGATGAAAATTCGGATATGCTAAAAACTTTAATTATAGCAAAAGATGACGAAGGTAAAACAAGACTGAGATGGAGAGATTTTCCTCATATTCTTCAATATTTAAATAACGATAATAAAGACACCCTTGAAATTCTTCTTAATGAAAGAAATGAAAATAACGAGGACAGATTTAGCTGCTATGGTATAGGCGAAATTTTAAGAAGAACAAATGCCGAAAATAAACCCGCACTTTATACTCTGCTGGAAGCAAAAAACAAGAATAAAACAGCAAGATTTAGCGAAGAAGAAATTGTACATATTCTAAAATATACAAACAAAGATAATTTAAACTTGATTGAAAAATTGCTAAACGAAAAAACTAAAGAAGAAAAATCCTCAAATTTTAGATTCAACAGCAATGACATAGCTATAATTCTTCAAAATACAACATCGGAAAATAAAATGCAATGCGCTCAATTAATTGACGAAAAAAATATTTTCAAAAAACCAAGATTTAACACTACCGATATTTGCGCAATTCTTCAAAGCTTAACAAGTGAAAATAAAGAAGCGCTGAATTTAATGCTTGATACAAAAACAAAAGAAGGAAAACCAAAATATAGCGCAGGAAGTCTTGTCCTTGTTTTAAAGAGTGTAACGGGAGAAAACAAAGATAAATTGGCTATGTTGATTAATGCAAAAGATAAAAATAATGATGACAGGTTTTTTGCTCCGCAAATTAAAGAAATATTATCTGTTTTAACCGATAAAAATAAACATAAGCTTAATTTTCTGCTTGAGTCAAAAGACAAAAACGCAAATCCCAGATACAGCGCAACAAAAATTATATCAAAACTGGAAAAATACAATAATAATTAAAACATTTATGCTTAAAAACCTTTAAAGTGTTAACGGCTAAAGTTTTTAATTAATGTCTTAAACTATTTTATATCCCTGTATAAACTTTTGAGGCAAATATTCACCAATTGTTGTAACAATAATATTATTTTTTAAATTCAAAATAAGAAGCGTATCGCAGTTTGCATATTTTTGTCTAATTCTGCCCAAACTTTTAATTGAAACAACACCGTCTTTATAACCTGTTTTTGTTGTTTCATCCCCAAAACAGGATATCGCCTTAATTCTAATACCTTCCCCTTTTTGCTCGATTGCGTTTGCGCAAGCCAACTCCAAGGGTTCAAGAAACCATCTTTTAGTCCAATCAATTTTTGAAGCACTATAAATATCATTATCAACCAAAATTGAAGCTGAAACATTCTGAGTTGAAATATTTGAAAAATTCTTTTTTCCGTAATTTTCATAAGCACTTTTTATTAAATTTTCAATATCATATTGTGAAATATTGAAATATTCCATAGCGCACAGTGCTTTTTTAGTATATTCGATTTTTGACAAATTTAAATTTTTATTGTCGCATAAGTGGTTTTTATAAGGCAAAAGGCTCAATAATTTCGAAGCCTTTAAACATAAAATATTATCTTTTTTTTCAAATGAGAAAATTAACGTTTCATTATCAAAATATCTGTTTGTATTAAACCATGAAAGACAATCTTCACAAGGTATTATTGATTCTTTTGTTTCATTGAGGTCTATACTTTGAACCATGCAAATATATTTAATTTTAAATTTAAACTCGCCTGTTCGGTTAAGTGAATATTGATACAACGCTTTATTATACAAAGAAACAATAGCCGAGCGCTCGGCGCAGATTGAAGAAATATCGTTTCTTGTGTTGTTAAAATTTGCTCCAAGAGCCCAATTATTATTTTCATCACAAACATTTGCCCCAAAGCCTCTGTTTGTAATATTTCCCGCTTCAATATTGGCAAGTGCGAGTTTATGGGCTTCAAGCATTTTTTCAACAATTAAATATTTTTTATTTATCGGTAAATCAACATCATCACAAACAATTGGCATGTTTAAAACGTCAATTCCGTATTGTTGAATTAAAGGAAAATTATTATTAGATTTTTGATTTAGTGAAGATATGTTCTGATTTTCTTTTAAATTAATGGTCATACTTTAATAAAACAGCTAAAAAAATTTTTTGCAACAAAAAATTAAAAATATATATGATATATGAAAAATTTAATCCGCTTGATTTGCAAGCGGATTAACCCAAGTCTAGTAGTTTACCTAAATAAAAACTTTTTTATTGTTAATAATCTTAAAAATTTTTCACATTCCTTATTTACTATTCCTACTTTCCTTGAAAACTAAGCCACCACTCCTTTCAAAAGGGTTTGTTAACTTCTCTATGTTTTAATTCTAGGCTTGTTCAATTTTTTTAGCAATAGTGATTAATGTTAAAAAATTTTTACATTGGCTCAATTTAGCACATATTTTCTTAAAATTAAACTTAACAAACTTAACATTTAACTTTTTTATTGACAATCTAAAAATGCTTGCCAAATCTTGCTTTATTGCATGCTAAATGCCAAAGATTAACTATAATTTAATTTCTTTTAAGAATTTTTCAAAATCCACTGTTTCACTGTATGAACATGTACCATTGCCCTGTAAATCTTTTAAGGGAAGTTCTTTTTCAAGTGTTAAATTTTCTTTTTTCATAATTTGCCTCGCAATTATATTTTGTATTTTCTATATATCTATAAAGTATTTATAAAGTATATAATTGCCATAAAAAACAAATATTTTACATTTCTTCATAAATAATAATTAATGCTCTAAATATGGCTTAAAATATTAATATTTTAACGGCTTTCAAAATGATAAAATTAAACAGTTAATAATCATTTTAAATTTAATTTATTTATGTTAAAATCTTTTTAAATACCCTGGTTTGGAGATATTGATGGTTTATACCGCAAAACCGAAAATTTCTGCAATTATTCCCGTTTATAATTCGCAACAATATTTAAAAAATTGCTTAGACAGTATCTTAAATCAAGATTTACAAGAGCTTGAGCTTATTTGCGTAAACGACGGTTCAAGCGACAACAGTTTGAATATTTTAAACGATTATGCCAAAAAAGATTCAAGAATTAAAATATTAAATCAGCAAAATCAAGGTCAAGGGGCTGCAAGAAATAAAGGTATCAAAGCTGCAAAAGGCGAATATCTGATTTTTGTCGATTCAGATGATATGATTGAAAGTTCTTCTATAAGAGGGGGGGGTTAGGAAAACTTTACAACTTTGCAAAGTTAAACAATGCCGAAGTTGTTTGGTTTGATACAAAGTATTATTATGAATGCTCCCAAAAAACAGTCGAAGAAAAATTTTGCGATAAATTATCAAAACAGCTGCACAAAAACTACAACAATCTTCAAGTTTTTAATTTTAACGATTTTGAAAATAATTTTTCAATTTTTCACTGCGCCGTATGGAACAGATTATTTAAGACAGATTTTATTAAAAAAAATAATATTTATTTTCCCTGTGCAACACTTGGAGAAGATTCAATATTTTCAATTATGACTTCTCTTTTGTGCAATAAAATATATTATTATCCGAAAATTATTTACACATACAGGCTAAGAAGCGGCTCTTCCTATAATTGCCCGACACCTGATATTTCTAAAATGTTTTATCTTTTAGATTTTCTTGAAGATTTTCTTAAAGCAAACAATTTATATGAAAAAAATCAAGAACAATTAAATAAATACAAAATAACCGTTGGTGTTATTAACTATAACTTAACTCCGATAAAGTTAAGAAACGAATATATTAAAACCTGTAAGAAACATTTTTCATCAAGCGTTTATAAGAAATTTTTAAACACAATTCAAGAAAAAAGAAATTTCCTGCAAAACATATTTTCAATAAAAAATGATTATCTGTACAACATAAAATATAAAGTTGTTAAATTATTCGGTCTTACATACTCTTTTGAAGCTAAAGACAAAAAAGCGCCTTGCTACGAAGCAGAAGCAAGATTTCAAATAATACCGAGCAATAAAGATAATGAAAGCGCAATAATTTTAACAATTGATAAACAGATAGATAATTTAAATATTTTTAATTCATTAATATCACATCTGTCAAAAGACAAAAATTACGATATTATTATTCTTGAAGATGAAATCTCTTCAACAAATAAAGATGAGTTAAAAAAAGTCTTGCCAAATAATTTAAATTTGAAATTTTTTGATATGAATAATTTTATTAAAACTCATTTTGCAAAAATAAAATTAAAAGCAGATAAATCATACCCTTATTCAATATTTTACAAATATTTCATACCTTTTATAACACAGTATTATAAAAAAGTTTTATACATAAATAAGGATATTAACAAAAGTATCAACAAATTTTTAAATATTGATTTCATGGGCAATGAAGCCGTAGCTCTATTTGAGACAGATAGCAAACCTCAAAGACTTTATTGTGATGATATTATATTATTCAATATTTCACAAATTAATTTGGATGATTATTTGAAAAAAATTTTAAATGAGTTTCATAATAAAAAAATTAAAAGTTCAAATAAAGATATTTTAAATAAAGTTTTTAGCGGAAAAATAAAAAATATCATATCTGAATAATTTATCAGACTAAACCCCAATATGCCCCCTTGTAAAGATTACTTTGTTTTTTTCTTTTCTTGCGCCATTTTACAAGCAACATAGGGAGTAATTATTCTTTTTGCAAAGACTGAAGCAATTATAAGGGTTGAAAAAGCACTAAGAGCATTTTTTGCATTTTTCAGCTCTGCTCCATCTAATTTTTTAAAAAATTTATCGGAAAAGAAATTTTGAAATCTTTCGCTTGAAACCAAAAAACCCGCTCCAAGCTGACTGATTGTTGTTGCAACTCCTGAAGCTGCGTCCATTTTTGCAGTGTATATTTTTTTATCCTCTTCAATTAAATTATTTTTCAGAGTATTTCTAACCCTTAGAGCATAAGCAAAAACATCTTTTGATACACTTGTTAAAAGAAGTGTTCTTGCGAGAAATTTAGAGTCGACTGAGCTTCTTTTGATATGTTGTTTAATTATATTTGAATTTGTAATATCGGATACGATTTTTTGTATTTTCATTTATTTTTCTTTCCAATATTTGCCATAAATTTTTTCATATCAGGTTTTAGGATATTATGCACGAGTTTTTGGTGAGTATGTTCATAGTTATAGACTTTTTTCATAACTTTCGGATGAATATAATTTTCAATTGCACACAAAAGCGGTGTTAAAACAAGGGCAAACAAAAAACAAATTCTGTTTTTTAAGTGAAATTGATTTTTATAAGCCGCTTCAAACTTACTAAACGCTAAATTCAGCTTGTCTTTAGTTGTTTTATTATTAACGGTTTTAATAAAATCACAAAATTCAGAGGCTATATTTTTTGAATAGCCTTGTTCTTTAATTTTTTGCGCTAAATTATTGTTTAATTTTAATTCTTCAAGCAATTTGATAAAATCTTCCTTGAATTTTTTTTGATTATATGAAAAATCGGAATTTTTTTTATCAAAAAAACCTTTATCGGCTGCCTTTTCAATAATTTTTGAACCTACAAGCAAAACAGGAACTTCAAGAGCAAGTTGAATTACAGCCGCAACAGGGTTTTTAAAAGCGGAGTACTCCTTCTTTTCTTTGGGCTCTTTACTTACTTTCATAATAACAGCGGGAACTATAACCGCTTTTCCTAAAAAATCACAGCCAATACTAAGCGCTTCACCGATTTCACCCGTTTTTGCAATGCGTTTTATAATACAACCCTTAAAGGAAGTTTTATTAGCATTTGAAACAGAATTAATTATATTCATCTCAATATTTTATATTCTTCTCAAGTGTATTAAAAACCCTGAAATTTAAATTTTGTTCATTTTGTTTTATTTAAGTTAAAACAATTTAATAAGCTGAAAAATTTAAATAATATTAAATTTTGTAAATAAATAGTTGTGTTTAGTAAAACATAATTATTTAGATGTTTTATTTAAGCGTAATTAAAAATAATTCGCTCAATCTTTAAGATATTGCCAATAATATAAGAATCAGAAAGGTAAATTTTATGTCCGACTATACTGTTTATGAAAATTCAAATCCTGTAATATCGCCTGTTAGAGCTGATGGAAAACAGGAAATTGGTGTTCATGACTACGATAGCGGAAATAGAAGATATATTATTACCGATAGCAAAAATGTTGATGAATTTATATCTAAAAGAAAAAATGAACTTAAAAAAGCAAATATTCTTGGGGCTGCCGTTATTTTAGCTTCGGTTGCATCGGGTATTTTAATCGGTAAAAATACTTCTAAGAGACTTAATAAAAATTTTGAAGAGTTTGAAGTTTTTGACAAAGTATTTGGCGGCTTTTTCGGTCTGATGGCAGGTTCGGTTGCAAACGTCTTTATAAATCGTTCTGCCGACAAAAAAGTAACCCAAGAATTTATAGAAAAAAATAAATAATCTTTAAATAATATCCCTATTACTATTTAAATTTAATATTTTTGAAACTTTTATTTAAACTCATATTCCCATAAAAAAGTTTCAGAATAATGGTTAACTGCCTGTCTGCATTAAGTTTAAATTTAAAAAGTTTTGCAACTTCTAATTTAATTCCCCTTTTTTTGTAGGGTTTTAGAATTTCATACAGACGCTATAGCGTCATTAAAGGAAAAAGAAAGCTCAAGAGGGTTTTTATTTAGCCCTTTATTTATGTTTTTTAAATCAAATATTTTTAATTTATCTCTATCACAAACATACAATTTATTTTTATAAGCAGCCATTGCAGCAGGTTTATAAAGAGTCTTCTTATCAATCAGGGTTTTAAATTTCCCTTTTTTGTAATAGAGAATA
>CANPYC010000020.1 GCA_947587615.1 Candidatus Gastranaerophilales bacterium
TATTGAAACATTGGGCGGTGTTATGACCCCATTAGTTCCAAGAAATACAACAATACCTGTATCTAAATCTCAAACATTCTCAACAGCAGACGACAATCAAACAGCCGTTGATATTCACGTACTTCAAGGTGAAAGAACAATGGCAGGAGATAATAAATCTTTAGGTATGTTTCGTTTAGATGGTATACCGCCGGCAATGAAAGGTATGCCTCAAATTGAAGTTACTTTTGATATTGACGCAAACGGTATTGTAAACGTTACGGCTAAAGATAAAGCAACTAATAAAGAACAAAAAATCACAATTACAAATTCATCAAATCTATCTGAATCTGATATAGATAGAATGGTTAAAGAAGCTGAATCTAACGCTGAAGCCGATAAAAAGAAAAAGGAAGAAGCTGAAGTTAAAAATAATGCTCAATCTTTAATCGGTGCAGCAGATAGAATTGTTAAAGACTTTGAAGGTAAAATTTCAGACGATAATAAGAAAAAACTTGAAGAACAAAAAGACGCATTGAAAAAAGCGCTTGATGAAAATAAATCTAACGATGAATTGAAGAAATTATCGGAAGAATTGCAACAAACAATGTATGCAATTTCACAAGCAGCTTATCAGCAGGTTCAACAAGAAAGCGCTCAAGGTCAAGCAACGGGAAATGCGCAAGATGCAGCATCAACAAATAATAATGATAAAAAAGATGATGATGTAATTGACGCAGAATACACAAAAGAATAAACTCAAAGTGAAGCCTGAGCGCTTGGCTGCTCTTGCTAAACACGACTGAGAGTTAAATATATAATAAATATAAGACCGGTAATACAAGGAAGTGTTGCCGGTTTTATATATATGTTTATTGGCGGATTTTAAGGGTAATTTAATCCCTAAAGCTCGCTTTAGCGTCAAATTATCGGTGTATAAAAAGTGAATATAATATGCCCTAAAATGCTTTAATCTGCAAAAATCATCACTAAGCGTCATTTTTACTCCGCTTGTCGTTGTTATGAGGATGAAAGGATGAAAAAGGATGAATATTCTAATCGGGTTTATTATAAAGCAAATATACTTTAAGTAATTTTTATAACCTTAGATATCTCCTTGCCGTCATTAACAAGGGTATAGCATGAAGGAATGAATTAGATTTATTATAAAAAAAATAAGTCCTGAAACAATTTCATATCTTGGAATGCTCATGCATTCGGCAAAATTGCTGCGGGCTTGATTTATTGTTTCTTCTTCAGCTTTTTTGATGCTGCCTCGCCTTCGCAATGACGTTTGAGAAACAAGCACCCCTTATTCCTAACAACGCAAACTTGGAATACTTGTTCTTATCAGTCATTGCGAGAAGTATCAGCGAAGCAATCTTTAATCTTGGATTATCCGAAGTATTCAAGGAATAAATCACTCGCTTAAAAACTTCTTTCGATACACCGTATTATTTTTTAAGCTTCATCACTAAAAACTTGATTAATTAAGAAATCTGAATATTCGGCTGTCATGTCGATATTTATTTTTCCATCTCTTAATTTTTCTTTGCCTTCTCCTTGAAATTCGTCAAGATGTAAATAATAAGCTGCAAGTTCTTGCGCAGATAAGAGATCGTCGCCATCAGATACTTTTATTTCATTACCTTCTTCATCAGTTACCGTCATAAAATTATCGATTATTTCAAACATGCGTGCTCCTTTTGTTCTGATTGAAGCTTGCATTTCTTCATCATAGGCTTCTTGTTGAGAAGTCAGAGCTTCTTCCTCTTCATCATCAAACTTTCCGTTTTTATTTGTGTCTTGAACAGCTTGAATTGTTGGTGTTTTAATATAATCAACAACTTCAGGCAAGATGTATTCGCTCGGTGATAATTTGCCGTCTTTATCGGTATCTTTGAGCTCAACTTCCTGCTGAGCAAGTTTTAAAACTTGAGCATTATATTCTTCTTCGTTTTGTGGGTCTTTACCTTCCATAAAGTCAAAATCAAGACCAACTTTTTCTCTTTGAGCGTTGTAATTGTTTTCAATTGATTCATAATCGTCTATGGCTATGTAAGTTGCGTAATCAAACATATCGGTATAAAGCTGAAGTACTTCTAAAGCTTCGTCACTTAGCTTGTCAAGTGATGATAAATCAATTTTTTGTCCGATTTCAAGTAAATCCGGAGTGGTAATATTATTATTTTCTATAATTTTTGCTACTTGCGCTGCAATTTCTTCGTCGGCAAGCTCATTATCATAATGTGTTCTTGTAATTTTCCAAAGACTGTCACCTTTTTGAACTTCGTATATATTTTCTTCTTGAGCTCCATAAACTGAAGAAAATGCAAAATCTGTAAATTCGTCTAATTCATTATTAAATTCTTCCGTTCCCCTTTGTGGTGCGGGAGTAGTATAAACTTGCGGGCTGTTTTCTCTAAAATCAAGATATAAATTTTCATAAGCGTTTACTGCTCTATCCATTTCGCTTGTGTTTAAATTTACCATTGATTGATTTTGTGCGGCAATAATATCATGCTTTTTAAACCATAAATTCATATCTGAATATAAATTATTGCCTTGTTGTGATGATGATACACCATTACTCATTATACTTTTACCTCGTGCTTAATATATTTAAAATAAAAATTTTTTAAGAAATAAATTGATAAAGAGCTAATTTTTTGTTACATTTCTTAAAATTTTAATCAATAATAAAAATAGGGTTGTAAGTAAGGCTGTTATTGAACCTATCGTTTAAAACCTTCATTTTTTCTTTAAGTTCAACAATTGAAAGCCGGTTTTTTGAAACGGAATTAACCCCTGTTAGCTTGAGGTGTAAAAGAGCAGATTTTGCGGTTTTGAAATTTAGAGTTTGCGTTTTTTCGATTATGGTTGCATTTTTTGAAAATATTTTTTTTAATTCGGATACAGAAGGGTAATTTAAGCCGACATTAAAGCATTCTTTAATTTCATAAAGATTTTTCTTTCCAAATGTTGTTATTGCAACTACACCATCTTTAGAAAGGCAGTTTTTCAGTTTTTCTACGGTTGATACAAAATTATGCGTCCACTGCAAACTTGCGTTTGAAACTATTAAATCAAATTTTTTATCAGTTGAAAAATTTTCAACATCAACTTTTTTAAAGGTTATTTTAGGGCTTAAATCTTTAATAAAACCAAAACTGTTTATGATATCAAGCGCTAAATAGGAGTTAAAGTCGAAGTTTTTAACAATTTCTTTGGTTAAAATACCTGAATATGAACCGATTTCCAAAATATTATTAAAATTTTTTCTATGTATATTTTTTTTAATTAAATTAACAAGTTCAAGCGCTGTTTGCTTTTGAATAATTGCATTTTTATCATAAGTATTTATGCTTTTTTCAAAATTTTTGGCAATTAAGTCTTTGTCTGGCATATTAATTCCTTAAATGATGAATAATTTTCAAAAGGACAATGGGTGGAGTGAATATAGCTTATTTCCGTCTTGTTTCTCCAAAAGTGAAGCTGGTTTTTGGTAGGGATAATTCTATCGTCTTCCGATATTATCGCCTTATCAAATTCAATTTGTTTATCAAAACTTATGTTTTGAATTGCGCTCATCTCATCTCTTAATTCTTCAATTGGTCTTGTAATTGTAACCCCATGGTTTAAATTACCGTTATCAAACATATTTTTAATAAACTTATCGCAATTTGCTTCGTTTAAAAACTTTTGAGTAGCTTTATAAATCTTACAAGGAATACCTAAGTTATCATCAACAATTTTTGTTGTACCGTTGATTGCAATTTTTTTATCAAAATTATTTAAAATATCATAAAATAAATTACACGCACAAACCCCCATAGACCAAGCAATTAAATACTTTTTAAGATATTTTTTTAAATTAAACTCTGAAAAATCAAAATTAAAATCTCTATAATCATAAATAACTAAAACATTGTAATCATCACACTCTAAGTGCTGAATCGGCGTTTCATTCATTGCCCAGCCGTTAAAAAAGACAATTAATTTTTTATTTTCTTCTTTGTTATTTAACCAAAAATACTGCATAATCTATTTAACCTCTATAAATAATTTTTCAACTTCACTAAATTCAATGTTTGATGTTAATGACACTCTAAGCCTTGAAGTTCCCCTTGGAACGGTCGGGGGGTTAATAGGAAGAACGTAATAACCTAACTTTTGCAGTTCATAGGCTTTTTCTTTTGTATATTTTTCATCGTTTAAAATAACCGGAATAATTTGAGAAGCGCTTACTGTCGGGTAGATTTTATGAACTTTATTAAATAAATCGTTTAATTTTTCTTTTTGAGAAATTAAAAAATCAAACTTTTCTTCAAGTAAAAAATTGCTCCACATAACGTTAATTGGAGGAATTGCGGTTGAAAAAATGAAACTTGAAGCAAAATTTATAAGATAATCAATTATTGTTCTATTTGAAAGGCATATTGCACCCATTGAGCCAAGTGACTTACCAAGCGTGATTGTTATTATATCAACTTCATTTAATAAATTTAATTCTGAACAGACTCCTGCTAAATTATCCCCAAAAACGCCAAAAGCGTGCGCTTCATCCAGCATTAAAAGGCAGTTATATTTTTTCTTTAGCTCAATCAATTTTTTAATCGGCGCTATATCTCCATCCATTGAAAACACTGTTTCAGAGATGATTATAGCATTTTTATAATTATTTCTTTTTTGTTTTAGAATGCTTTCTAAATTGTCGCAATCGTTGTGTTTATATCTGAAATGTTCGGCGGGGCTTAATTTCAATCCTGAAACAATACTGGCATGGTTTAATTTATCGGAAAATATACAATCGCCTTTATTAAAAAGAGAGCAAACAACCCCTTGATTGCATTGATAACCCGTATTAAAAAGCAGTGCACTTTCTTTATTGAAAAGTTTAGCTAAAATATTTTCAAGTTTATTATAACATCTTGAACTACCCGTTAAAAGACGGGCTGATGCGGAAGAAAAAAGAAACTCGGCGCTGTTTTTATATTTTTCAATAAATTCAAGGGCTAAATCTTTATTGGTGCTGATATTCAGATAATCGTTTGATGATAAATTAAGCATTTTTTTACCGTCAACGATAATATATTTTGAATTTTTTTCTTCTATATTTTTAATGCTTCTAAAACAAAAATTGTCTTTAAGTGCGGTTAGTTTGTTGTTGTAGTTTTGCATAAAAAAATGATAGCATGAAAAAAATTTATTGTCGGACTAAATTGGAATTTTTTTATTTTTATTATGATTAGCACTAAAAGCGCTGATGTTTTGTTAGGAAACTGTGAAAAATAAAGTTAGGGAATTGCAAAGTTGGAAGATTGCTAAATTAGGAAACTGTGAAGTTAGGGAATTATTAAGCTTGAGAATTATGAAGTTAGGGAATTGCAAAGCCGAGAGATTACAAAGTCTAGAAATTATGAAGTTGGGAGATTATAAAGTTGAGAGATTATGAAGTTGGGAGATTATAAAACGGGCGGGTTATACCCGCCTTTTAGAATTAAAATTTATTATTTTTTAAGCAATTTCTTCTCTATTTATGTGCTTTGTCGGAAGCTGCACAACCTGCGCTTGAATTTGCTCTTGCTGTTTTTTTTCAACCATTTCTCTTGTTACTGTATATTCTTTAATATCTTCCTTTGAAGGTACTTCATACATTATATCAAGCATAATTTCTTCAACAATTGACCTTAGCGCACGAGCACCCGTTTTTCTTTTCAGAGCTTCTTTTGCAATTAAATCAATTGCATCATCTTCAAATTTAAGCTCAACCCCGTCCATACCCATTAAACAAGCATACTGTTTAACTATGGCATTTTTTGGTTTTGTTAAAATTAGCTTGAGAGCTTCTTCGTCCAGAGGATCTAAAACCGTATATACGGGTATTCTTCCGATAAACTCGGGAATTAAACCGAATTTCAACAAGTCGTCGGGCTGTAATTTTTTCAATATTTTGGCATTTTCCAGCTCTTTTTCCTCAGCTGTTAACGAGGTGCTGCCAAAACCTATGCTTGAACTTGTTCCAGCTCTTCTTTCGACAATTTTTTCTAAGCCGACAAAAGCTCCGCCAACTATAAAGAGAATATTATTTGTATTAATCTGTATAAATTCCTGATGAGGATGTTTTCGACCACCCTGCGGAGGAACATTTGCAATTGTTCCTTCAATCATTTTTAAAAGAGCCTGCTGTACGCCTTCTCCTGATACATCCCTTGTAATTGAAGGATTTTCGGATTTTCTTGCGATTTTATCGATTTCATCGATATAAATTATTCCTCTTTCGGCTTTTTTTGAGTCGTAGTCTGCGCTTTGATATAATCTTAGCAAAATATTTTCAACGTCATCCCCTACATAACCCGCTTCAGTTAAAGTTGTTGCGTCTGCAACCGCAAAAGGAACATTTAACATTTTAGCTAATGTTTGAGCGAGCAAGGTTTTACCCGATCCGGTAGGTCCTACAAGCAAGATGTTGCTTTTTTGAATTTCAACTTCAGAATCTTTTGAATCCATATTATGAGCAATTCTTTTGTAGTGGTTATAAACGGCAACAGCCAAGACTTTTTTAGCGTCATCCTGCCCTACGATATGTTTATCTAAATATTCTTTAATTTCTTGCGGTTTGGGAATTTTTTCCACTGTTGCTTCTGCGGGTTCTTCTTTTTCATCCTGTTTGAAGTTGAATAATTCTTCGTCCAGAATTTCGTTGCAAAGTTCAATACACTCGTCGCAAATACATACGTCAGGTCCTGCTATTAATTTTTTAACCTGGTCTTGAGTTTTTCCGCAAAATGAACATTTTAAATTCGGATCATTAGTCTTAGCCATAAATTTCCTTCTTTTTATTTATTGTTATCTTCAAGCGTTATGACTTTGTCAATCATACCGTATTCAACCGCTTCATCAGCCGTCATTATATAGTCTCTGTCCGTATCTTTTTCAATTTTTTTCAAGGCTTGCCCCGTGTTTGAGGCTAAAATTGAATTTAGGGATTTTTTAATTCTTAAAATTTCATTTGCCTGAATTTCAATATCTGTTGCTTGTCCTTGTGCACCGCCTAACGGTTGGTGAATTAATACACGTGAATGCGGAAGAGCAAGCCTTTTGCCTTTAGCACCCGATGAGAGTAAAAACGCACCCATTGAAGCGGCTTGACCAAGACAAATTGTTGAAACGTCCGCTCTTATATGCTGCATTGTGTCATAAATCGCAAAGCCTGCCGTAACAGAACCCCCGGGCGAATTTATATAGAGCATTATATCTTTTTCGGAATTCTCACTATCCAATAAAAGCATTTGAGCTACTATTAAATTGGCAACCATATCATCAATCGGCGTGCCTAAGAAAATTATTCTTTCTCTTAAAAGCCTTGAGAAAATATCAAAAGACCTTTCACCTCTTGAGGATTGTTCTATAACAACGGGTACGAAACTCATCTTATTGTATTCCTTTCAATTCTATTTTGCTATAAATTTGTTGTTATTAAGAAGAAAATCATTAACTTTATTTGCGGTAATTTGTTGTGAAATTGCAGCAAACGAGTTTGGATTTTTTCTGATTTCTTCAAACAATTGAACGCTCGACATACCATACATTAAAGCCATTTGGTTAATGTGGTTGGATATATCGTTTTGATTGATTACAAGATTTTCCTGTGCAGCAATTTTTTCAATTGTAAGAGAATTTTTAATTCTTTTTTGCGCTTCTTCTCTGAATCTTTTTTCAACGTTTTCTTTGCCTTCTTTATTTACAAGTTCATCAAAATTAGCGCCTTGTTGAGAAGCAGTCATTCTGGCTTCATCCATAATTGCTTGATACTCTCTATCAAGCATAGTATCTTGGATATTAATTTCCGTAAGCTCTGTAACCTTGTCAAACACTGCTTCGGATTTTAGCCTGTCGTTTTCATTTTTTGCCATTCTGTCAAGATAGTTGTTAATATCTTCTTTAAGTAATTCGAGAGTGTCTTTACCCGTTTTTTTAGCTAATTCGTCGTTAAGCTCGGGCATTTGTCTTTCTTTTACTTCATGGACTTTGATTTTAAATTGTGCATTAGCACCTTTTAATTTATCTTCATGGTAATTATCAGGGAATTTTACGTCAATTGTAAATTCTTCACCTGCGCTATGTCCTACAAGACCTTGTGCAAAACCGGGGATAAAATTAGAATTAGCAAGATCTAAAGTATAATTTTTTCCTTCGCCGTGTTCAATTTTTTCATCTCCGACAAAACCTTCAAAGTCAAATACAACGCTGTCTTTATCTGTTGCGGGTCTGTCAACTGTAGTTAGGGAAGAAAATCTTCTTTGAGTAGCTTCAAGTTCTTTTTGAAGTGCGTCTTGCGGATTTTTAAATTCCGTGTATTCAATTTCTAAATCTTTATAATTACCGAGCTTAACTTCGGGCTTTAATTCAACAGAAGCCTTAAGCTTTAAATCTTGACCCAATTCAAACTCGTAGCTTTCAATAACCGGTGAGAATGCAATGTTTAATTTATTATCCGTTACAACTTTTTGAAATTCCGAAGGGAAAATTCTGTCTATAACTTCTGCTTTAATTCTTTCTATTCCCACATATTTTTCAACAATATTAAAAGGAGCTTTTCCTCTTCTAAAGCCTGCGATGTTGATATTATTTGCATAAGCCTTTAGGGTTTGGTTGTATGTTTGTTTAACAACATCCGAGTTAATTGTCATATCTAAAGTTGCGATATTTTTATCATCAATTGTAACTGTATTTGTCATGGCACCTCTCAATTATAATATTACATATAATATTATAAACTAAAAACAAAATTCATGGTCAATTTAGAGTATATTTGATAATTCCCGTATATTAAAACTAATTTTTTTAATTTTGCTTTTAATTTTTTATATTAACTAAGCGATAAAACATTTTCTCAAGCGTTTTCGTATTTTAAATCTAAATAGAATAATTTTAATTTGTAAACTTTTGTAAAGAAAATTATATAACTTGTATACAAAATGTCAATAAAAATTCAATATGTTTTTTTATTAATACATCAAAATAAAAAACAATAGAAGGATAGAAAACATGTCACAAGATTTTATTAATTGCACAACCAGTTTACAACATCAAAGCTACAAAGTGAACGACAGACAAGGCGGTATAAGTGCAGGATTGTCTCAAGAAGCAACAGGATATATTGATACCGCAGCTGCAAGAACTATTGAAAACAAGTACAATGTATTTAACGAATACGGATTAATGCCCGAAAATGGAATGGATTTTGTTGACGGCATATTTTCAGAATATTTGCATGGAAATAATCCAAGTATAGTATATGTGCTTGAGACAGATGAAAACGGACAGGAAGTTAAAAAAGAATCATCCCGCACATATCAGTCAGACGATGGAAGATTGCAAATGGCGGAATTTGCCGGTGATTCAGATGATGATCTACCGCAAATCATGGTGTCCTATGATTCAGACGGAATTAACGGCTTTGACAGAACTGCAACTTATGAATTTCATGAAGGTTTTGGATATATAAAAACCGAAGAAACATTTGATGCAGATGGCGATGGTACAAATGAAGTTGTTTTAAGTAAAGACTATGATATAAGTAAAGAACAAGGCACCAGTAAAGCGCCAAACCCTGATTATGGGTTCTTTAGCGGAATTGCAAACTTTGCTAAAAACTTTACCGGCGGAGAAAAAACACCAAAAGAAGTTGAAGTAAATTATACACGTTATCACATGGATTGGACGGTAACAGCCGAAATTAATGCTGATGATGCAGGATACAATCCTCATACTAAAGATCATTTTGAATACGTAGAAATAAATGATTCCTACGGTTGTAACGACCCGCAACAAGCATATACCGTATGGGCAAATGATTTAAAATGACGGACATTAAATAATTGAAGAATATGATTAAAGATTTATAAAATAACAGTCGTATATTGATGCGACTGTTATTTTGATTTGTATAAATTATATTACAGTTGCGCTTTTAGTACAAATTTGTTTTTATTATAGTCTATAAGTCCTTCGTTTTTTAATTTTGAAAGCTCAAAAGACATAGCACTTCTATCTATATTTAAATAATCGGCGAGTTCTTGTCTGTTGAATTGAATTTCAAAAGAATTGCTTTTGTTTTTTATACTTTCGTTTGATAAATAGGTTAAAAGTTTATCTCTAATTGTTTTTTGAGAAATGTTTTCAATTTTTTCAATAAGTTCGATATTCTCTTTTGAAATTATATTAAATAAATTTCTAATTAAACCTGCATGATGAGAACAAGCATTCTGACACATTCTTGAACATTTTTCATAATTTAAAACCAAAACAAGCGAATCGCTTACGCTAAGCGCATTGATATTAGATTCAACGCTGCTTGAAGCAACTAAAGAAAGACCGATATTATTATTCTGATAAAGCTTTTGAATAATCATTCTTCTGCCCCAATAGGTTTCTTTTTCAATATTTACTTCGCCGTCTAAAATTAAAAATATCTTTGAAATAACATCCCCTTGACGAATTATCATATCACCTGCTTCATATTTCTTGACATAAGCATTGAAACATTTAAGCATTTTCTCAAGTTCAAAATCGGTCATTCCATAAAAAAGAGGTGAATTTTTAATTTTGTGGTAATATTTTTCCATAGATTTTTCTTTCTTTGTTGTAATTACAACAGAAATGTTGTTAAAAATAGTATATACTAAAAACATAAAATTGAAAAGGAGATAATATGGCAAAATATATATGCGATGTATGCGGTTATGAGTACGACGAAGATTTAGGCGACCCTGATAACGGTATTTCAGCAGGCACAAGATTTGAGGATATACCCTCCGATTGGGTTTGCCCATTGTGTTCGGTGGGTAAAGAACAATTCAGCAAAGTTTAATACGGTAAATAAAGTAGTAAAAAGGAGATATTAATCATGGCAACACAACAAGAAGAAAATCTAATCAGCTTATTAGACGGTTATGTTGAAAAAGGCGGACATCATCTTAACGTTAACGTATTCAACAGAGAAACATTGTTAGACGCACAAGCTCACCCTGAAAAATACCCTCAATTAACCGTTAGAGTTTCAGGATATGCTGTTAACTTTATTAAACTGACAAAAGAACAACAAGATGATGTAATCTCAAGAACATTCCATGCACAAATGGGTTGCTGCTAAAATATAGTAAATACAATTTAGCAAATACAATTAAATACAATTTAATTAAAATTATCTAAAGCGCTTTTATTCTTTAATCTAAGAGCGCTTTTTGATTTGCAATTTAGCTAAAAAGTTTTAAGTAAAAAGTTCAGCAAAAATATTTTAGTAAATTTTAATAGTCTTTAGCTAACAAATAAGCTATCCGATTTAAACTAAACAAAAACTTTAAGAAAAATCTTCTTTCCTTTTTTAATTTTAATTCCCTTACTTAATTCTTCTTTAGAATAATTAGCTTCAATTGAGTCTGTTTTTTCTCCGTCAACGCTAATACCGCCTTGTGAAATTAAGCGTTTAGCTTCACCCTTGCTTGAGCAGAGTTTTGTTTGAACTAAAATATCAACAAGAAGAATATTCTCATCCTCAATTGTAATTTTTGCTTGAGGAATGTTTTCATCATCATCCCCTGAAACAAAGAGCGCTTTTTCTGTATCTTGCGCTTTTTTAGCTTCATCCTCGCCATGAACAAGAGCCGTTAATTCAAAGGCAAGAATTTCTTTTGCCTTGTTAAGCTCTGAACCTTGCCAGTGCTCCATTTTTTCAATTTCTTCCAAAGGTAGAAAAGTTAGCATTCTGATACATTTTAATACATCATTATCTTCAACGTTTCTCCAATAGTGGTAAAATTCATAAACGGAGGTTTTGTTTTTATCGAGCCAAACGGCACCCGTTGCGGTTTTACCCATCTTTTTACCTTGCGAATTTAAAAGAAGATTAATTGTCATTGAATGTGCGTCACGACCCGTTTTTCTTCTTATTAAATCAGACCCCGCAAGCATATTAGACCATTGGTCATCCCCTCCGAATTGCAGGTTGCAATTGTAGTGAGAATTTAAATAATAAAAGTCATAAGCCTGCATAATCATGTAGTTAAATTCAAGAAAACTGAGCCCATGCTCCATTCTTTGTTTATAGCATTCCGCTCTTAACATATTATTAACCGAAAAACAAGCTCCAACTTCTCTTAAAAGTTCGATATAATTAAGCTTTAAAAGCCAATCGGCATTATTAACCATAATTGCTTTATCGTCGCCAAATTCAATAAAGCGCTCCATTTGTTTTTTAAAGCAGGCGCAGTTGTAATCAATTGTTTCTTTGCTCATCATAGAGCGCATATCAGACCTGCCCGAGGGGTCTCCTATGTGTGCTGTGCCGCCGCCGATTAAAACAATCGGGCGATTTCCCGCAAGCTGTAAGCGCTTCATTAAACAAAGCGCCATAAAATGTCCGACATGTAAAGAGTCTGCCGTCGGGTCAAAACCGATATAAAAACGAGCATTGCCCGAGTTTATTAATTCTTTTACCGTATTCAAGTCGGTAATCTGGGCAATTAATTGTCTTTTTTGAAGCTCGTCAAATATATTCATTTAAGTATTCCAAATATATACTGTTATACAATTCATTTTTTTAAATTTTAGCTCAAACATGTATTAAATACAAATTTATTTATTACATTGTTTCAAAATTGTTTTAATTGCGATTTTGCGCTTGCAGATGAGTTTTTAAAGTTTTAATCTTTGTTTAAAGGGGCTAAGTCTTAGTTTTAGAGAGTGCTTTGATTTCTGAAAATTTATTCAATATCGCAAATATTATTCAATGTTATAAAATTCTAAAAGTGTGAAAATGTTGGGTAGGATTTATATTTAACTAATACATTTTTTAGCTGAATCGGTTTAATTAAGATTTTCCAAATTTAAATTAAAAACCACTTTCCTTATGCCGAGTTATTGTGAGTGATATCTTGGCAATCTTAGAACTTGAACTAAATTATCCTATGAGTTATTTTATTTCTGTTTCTTGCTTTTATAAATGCCTGAGAGCTATCTTGCTTGCAGCGAGCGGGTTTTACAACAACGTTATGCTTAATGCGGTAAAAAAGAATTTTAATTTGATTTCAAGCTATTTTAATATATAATTTTTTTATAGTGAAAAAAATCAAAAATAAAAAATGTTACCTATGCGGAAGCGATAACATATTTGAAACGGATTACAAAATCAGAGATAGCAAAGCCTTAAATGTTTTAAAGTGTGCCGAGTGTTCTTTATTATTCCTGTCTTCGTTTAATCACATAGATAATGATTTTTACAGGCGGGGAGAAATGCACAAAGCAAAACTTACTCCCCAACAACGGCTTAAAATATCACAAAAAGACGATAAAAGAAGATATGAATTTTTAAAGCCGACGGTTAAAAATAATTCTTTACTTGACTTTGGCTGCGGGGCGGGCGGTTTTTTAGAGCTTGTTAAAAATGATTGTTCAAAAATTGCGGGTGTTGAAAAAGAAGAAGTTTTGAAAACTTTTTTAGTGAAAAACAATTTTAATGTTTATGATGATATTAAAAATGTTGAAGAAAAATTTGATATAATTACAATGTTTCATGTTTTTGAACACTTGAAAAACCCTAAAGATACAATAAAAGAAACGCTAAATTTACTTAACGACAAAGGTCAAATTATAATTGAAATTCCAAACGAGGATGATATTTTAATTTCATTGTATAACTTAAAATCATTTATAAATTTTACTCATTGGAGTTGTCATTTGTTTTATTGGAGAGAAAAAACAATAAAAAGATTGTTAAATGATTTAAACGTTAAAATTAACTACATTAAACCGACCCAGCGTTATGGTTTAAATAATCATCTTTATTGGCTGATTAAAGGCGAAAGAGGAGGCCATAATAAATGGAAGGTAAACAGTTTTCTTAATCGGCTTTATATAAACTTTCTAAAGTTAATTCATAAAACCGATACTCTAATAATAAGTATCTCGAAAAAATAATACTTTATAATTTATTAATATTTTCAAGAAAGACCTCATCAAACAAAAAATGCCTCTCCATTGCTTCTTTTATCTGTTTGTCGTTTGAATTTATGTCTATCGAATTATCGTTTAAATATTCATTGATTAACTTTACAAGTTTAAATTTGTCAAGTTCGTATTCTTTGTTTTTAAACGCTATTTTAATTGTATTAAATGTTTTTTGGGGCATAACTTCTCGCTATTTTCTATATATATAATTTATATTGTCAATAATTAAAATAAAATATTTTAATTATTGTATATTACATTTATAATATCATGATAATAATTAATTGCAAACATTAAAAATAAAGAGCCTTGAAAAATTAAAGGCTCTTTATTAAAACAACTTATTGTACTTACTTGCAATTTATTTGCAGCTTTTTAATTCCGTTAAAATTTTACACATTAAAAATGCAAAACCCATAACCAAAGCAACCGCCAATAAATTATTTGTTATAATTAATCCTAATTTATCTTGAATTAAATTTGATAAGTTGTATATTGCACTTTGTGCGCCAAGGGCGATTGTATCAGCTTTTAAAAGTGCCCAATCCAGCCCGTCGGGTTTTGTTGAAGCATAGTTTGATATAATGCCCGCTAAAATTAAAGTAGCTAAAAAAAGCGAGGTGTTTATTTTCTTTAGATTAAATTTGTTAAAGCTATAAACAATAAATGCACTAAATATACCTTCAATAATTCCTTGGGGCAGGTGTGATATTTGTAAGAGCGAAAATATTTGATAAGAATTATTTACAGTATTTGATAATATTATTTCAACTGCCGCAAACAATGCTCCAAATTGAACCGCAGCAAATGAAGAAGCTAAGCAGGCAAGAAAATTATTACTTTTTAAAGGTTTATATATTAAAGGATAAACGACAAAACAAGGAATAAAACCCATATTAAAAATATTACATCCTAAAGCCGGTAATCCGCCGTCATTGAAAAATAATGCTTGAAGGGTTAAAATTAAAGCCATTGACAAAAAACCGAGATTTTTCCCAAGTAAAATCGCAAGCAAAACCCCGCCAATTATATGTACACTTGATTGCATAGCAGGAATTGAAAAATTAATCATCTGAAGCGCAAAAACAAAAGCAATTAAAACCATTGTTTTAATGATATCCTCTTTTTTAAATTCGTTCTTTGCGTTCCTAATTGCCCGAATTGCCCAAATTGTACCAACACCCATAGCGCCACCCATAACAGCAGCTGTGTAGGGACAAATAATTGAATTACCTAAGTGCATACTTTACTCCTTATTAACTTCTATTTGCATAACTCTTAAAATCGGATTTTTATAGTTTCTTTTTCCTGCTCCATAGCCGATTTTATTAATTGTAAAGCTATCGGGCAGTTTGTTATTCTGCTTATATAGGGCAGCGACAATTGCAGCTCCCGTCGGAGTTATCATCTCACCGATATTTGAGGTTATTTTTATCGGAATTTTATACTCTGATACAATCTCACAAACTGCAGGAACAGGTACGCTCAATAGCCCATGCTGACACATAATTTCACCGGAGCCCTCTGAAAGCGTTGAAAAATAAACATTATTCGGGTTCAATTCACAAAATAAAACACTAAATGATAAAATATCAACAATTGAATCAATTGCGCCGATTTCGTGAAAATGTATATCTTTAATATCTTTTCTGTGGACTTTTGATTCGGCTAAAGCTACAATATTAAAGATTTTTTTGGCAAGAACTTTCGCTTCATTAGAGCAGGCTGCTTTATTAATTATACTTACAATATCATCCAAGTTTCTATGGATATGGTGATGCCCGGGGTGATTTTTATGGTCATGTTCGTTGTGGTGTTCGTCATGGTGTTCTTCGGGGTGCTTTGGTAAAATCACGTTAAAATCAGTTGCATGGATTGAATTAATCAATTTATCCGTAATTTCATAACTGAATTCATTTTCTAAATTCAAAGAACTCAAAGCTTCATCAAGCTTTTTTCTATCCGCTCCCAAATCCAATAAGGAAGCTACCGCCATATCACCCGATATTCCAAAATTACAATCAAAATATAAATCCATCTAAGCTCCTGTAATTAATATGTTTATTTGATTGGCGCAATAACCCGCACTAAAACCGTTATCAATATTAACAACGCTCATTCCTTCAGCGCAAGAATTTATCATTGATAAAAGTGCGCTAATACCGTTCATTGAAGCCCCGTAACCAACGGAAACAGGTAGCGCTATAACGGGTTTATCAACAAGCCCTGTAATAACACTTGCTAAAGCGCCATCCATGCCTGCTGCAACTACTATTACATTACATTTTCTTATTTCATCAATGCAATTTAAGAGTCTGTTGAGTCCTGCAATGCCGATATCAAAAAATTGTTTTGTGTTGCTTCCGTAAAATTGCGCTGTTTCATCCGCTTCAAGAGCTTTTGGAATATCACCTGCACCTGCCGTACAAATTGCAACAAGACCCTTTTTTTTCAATAGGTTTTTGAATGAGTGTTATAACTTTTGAAATTTTATTATAGTTTAAATTTTCAAATTTATCTTTTAAAAAATTATACTGTTCAAGGCTTGCTCTTGTACCTATTATATTTTGAGAATTATCATAAAACTTTTTAAAGATACTATAGAGCATTTCGTTTGTTTTACATTCGCAAAACACAGCCTCAGAATATCCCCGCCTTTTTAATCTGTCTAAATCAATGTTAATAAAATCAGAGCTCATATTTTAATATTACTACCTAAACAGTGCTTCAAGTCAAGAGTTATTTTTTTATCGTCTTTTTGATAGTCTTGTTTTGTCTTAATACGGTTCAAAAGAGAAACAGCCCCCGCAATTAAGACTGTATTAATTAAAAAAGTTGAAAGCATGGCGATATTCTTACTTTTTAAGGTTTTACTTTTTAGGGACATGCTTTTATTTTTTGTTAATTTTGATATTTCATCATAGGTCATTATTTTATTATTTTTTATTAAATTAGTGTTAAATAATTTATCGCAGGTTTTATAAATCGGTTTTTCAATGATTTTATCTCCAAAAAGCATTAAAGGAACAGTTATTGAAAACCTTCTTATATTTTCATTTTTTTCATATTTATCTCTGCTTGAATTAAGATAGCTTAAAATGCTCACAGGGTAAATTAAAGCGGCATAATGTTTTGTTGTTAAATCGTTGGTTTTTGTAAAATCAAAATGTTTAATTGTTTTATCAAGTACAGGTTCAATTGCTTTATAGAAAGTTTTATTTTTTGATAAGAGGTTTAATAAAAAAGTTGAGCTCAATGTTGTTAAACTTATTAAACCAAGTTTTTTAATAAGGTTTTTTATTTTGTTTTCCTTATTTTCCTTGTTTTCTTCATTTGGGTTTTCACTATGTTTGTAATTATTTAAGGCAATAACCGAGCTAAACTTATCTTTATTTGTCTTTTTATAGGTCAAATAATTTCTAATCGGCGCAATTGAATATATCATAGGAAGAATTATTCCAAAAACACTTGCTATTTTTGAAAATTTTGCCAATTTTTGCGCTTTAATACCTTTTGCATTTGAAAAAAACTTTGACATTGTTTTTGCTAAAATCGGTGCTGAAAAATAAAATATAGCAGATTCAGAGGTTTCTTGAAAAATTATTTCTCTTGTTTCATCTTTTGAGCGAGATAAAGCCAATTTTGGAACAAGACAACCTCCCGTATCTTTTAAAAACATAGCGCATGATGTACTTGCTTCAAGCAGTTTTATTGGGTTAATCGGACTAAGAGGCATTTTTTACTTTCTTTGAAAAAATTAAACCAAGCTCAAATAATAGATATGAAGGAATAAACAGCATAACTTGAGAAACAACATCAGGAGGAGTTAAAAAAGCCGATATTATTAACAATATTACAACAACATAAGGTCTTTTTGAGCTGATTGAATAATATGAAACAATATCCCACTTAATTAAAGAATAAACAACTAAAGGCAATTGAAACATTAAACCAAACACAACGCTAAGCCAAAGAATTAAATTAACAATACTTGTAATATTAAAAACAGGCTGAATTTGCGAGCTTGAAAAACTCAAACCAAACCTTATTATTAAAGGAAGTATAAAAAACCCGCAAAAACAAACACCCAAAATAAAAAGAAAACTTGAAACAAAAACAATTGATTTAATAAATTTTCTTTCATTATCATATAGAGCAGGCTTTATAAACCCCCATAAATTTTTTATTATATAAGGACTTGATACAACCAAAGAAACAACAAAAGCAAGCTTAATTTGAAGAATAAAAACTTCAACGGGTGTAAAATAGTTAAATTTTATTTTATTATCCGCTATTAAAAAATTTATTAAATAATTCAATATTTTAGGAGCGAAAATAAAACAAAAAGGCAGGGTTACACCAATTGATAAAAAACATTTAACAAGTGTTTTTCTTAGTGCTTCTAAATGCGATAAAAAGCTTTCATCAGATGAATTATTATCTTTTTTTAAATCTTCTTCCATTATACCTGCGGATTTTGGACATCATCTTTTAATTGGTATTCCTGCGGTTTTGGGGTATCATCAACACTGTCTTTAATTTCTTGCGCTTCTTTTTTAATCATTTCCTTTGCTTTTTTAAATTCATAGTTAGCTCGACCAAGCGCCCTTGCTAATTCAGGTATTCTTTTTCCTCCAAATAAAAGCAAAATTGCAATTATTATTAATGTAATTTCGGTTATACCAAGCGACATAAAACCTCCCTTTAATATAAATTAAGATATATATTTAATTTAATTATATCATTCTTTGATTTTGAATTGCAAAAATATCTATTGCGCCATTAGGACACTCTTTAGCACATCTTGCGCACCCTATACACTTTGAAGGGTCTATCGTTACAATATTATTATCATCTTTATAAATTGCCCCTTTAGGGCATTTTGTCATACAAATTGAACAATTTAAACATTTTTCACGATTTAGAATTGCCATTGCTATTCTTGTGTTTTGTTTTTCATCCTGTTTTATTTTCCTTATTGCACCGGAGGGGCAATTTTTAGAACATTCAGAGCAGTCAAATTTGCAATATCCTTCCCCTTTGGAATAATCTATATGAATAAAAGAAAAATCTTTATTTGCTTTTTGAATAATCTTATTAGGGCAATTATTAACGCATAAGTTGCAATTTAGGCATTTTTTTGAAAATTCTTCTTCTGATACTGCCCCGGGCGGTAGGATTATATTTTTAATTCTATAAGCAACTTTTTTACCGTATTCAAGACTTGCTTTATAAATTGCACCAAAAAGCGCTAAAGCTGAAATTGAATAAATAAAATCTCTTCTTTTTAAGCTGAATTTACAATCTTCTTTTTTCTTTATTCCATACCCTATTGCGTCTTTTTTGCATACCGATAAACATTTTAAACATTTTACACAAGTAACGTTATCAACAGCTTTTTCTTTTGAATTAATTGAACCTGTCGGGCAATTTTTTTCACACATTGAACAAGAAACGCATTTTTCTTTATCAATCTTAATTTTATTTAATGATATTTTAGACAACAAGCCCAATACAGCACCAATCGGACAAATATTCGAGCAAAAAAATCTGTCTTTAAAAAATACAACGGCTAAAACTATCAGTGTTGCAACAATTCCAAAAATTGACAGTGTTATAGCGGAACCAAATATTGTATATGGGTCAACATATCTTAAAAACATTGCCCCATAACCAAATAAAGCGCCATAAACACCAGCTGCAATAAAATATTTCAAAGCCAGATTTTTTTTTGAAGGCTCTATCTTTTTTTGCAAATTTATTAACACCAAGTGAAAATAATTCCTGCAATATTCCAAAAGGGCATAATAAAGAGCAAAATACCCTTCCAAATAAAAGCGTTAAGATAAACAGGCTAAGAAAAAGTGCAAGTGCAGCTATTGAATAATTAACACTAAGGCGCTGAATTAGCGCACCAAGCTCAACATCCAAAAATTTAAAAGGATATAATCCCCAAAAAGCAAGGATAGAAGCTATTAAGATAAAAGTTATAATTATGATTCTAATCTTGTGCGCTTTTTTCATTGTTAGCCTGCAATTTTTTTCTTTTCGTCTGCAATTTTAGTTAATAAATTAGGTATATCAAGCCCTTGCGGACAATTTTTTGAACATAAACCGCATTTTATGCAGGCTTCGGGTTTTTCGGAGTCTGCTAAAGTGTCATAATAAACCCCAAAAAGCATTTTATTTTTTGTTACTTTGTATTGGTTATATAAAGAAAATGCGGCAGGAATATTGATTTTATTAGGACAAACCTCCATGCAATATTTGCAAGCCGTACAGTTTATTTCGCCCTGCGATTGAATAATTTTAGCTATTTCATCGGCTGTTTGTTCTTCTTCAGATGTCATATCTTTATAATTAATAAATGTTTCAATATTTTGCTTAACCTGCTCCAATGAACTCATACCGCTTAAAACGGTTACAACATTTTTTCTGCTTGCTGCCCATCTTAAACCAAACTCGGCAGGTGTTGTGCTCGGGTATTTTTCTTTCAGTTTTTCCATTGCTTTATCTGAAAGATTTACAAGCCCGCCACCTCTTAAAGGTTCCATAACAGTAACGGGAATACCTTGTGCTTGAACTATGTCATATTGCTCATGCGCTTTTACAACATCCCAATCAAGATAGTTTACCTGAAGCTGTGCAAAATCCCACGGATGCTCAGGCGCAACTTCTTTTAACATGTCAGGTGTTCCATGGAAAGAAAAACCGACATATTTTACCATGCCCTGTTTTTTAAAGTCCATAATCTGCTCATACATATCAAAATTGCGATAGTTATCAATCGTATTTTTATTGATATTATGAACCATATAAAAATCAAAATAGTCTGTTTGACATCTTTTTAGTTGTTCTTCAAAAATTCTTTTAACAATTTTACCTACCGCCAATAAAGCCAATAAAAAATATAACGGATGTTTTACAAGATTAACGTTTTGATTTGATACCAATTTATCCATGCCCTGTTTAATAACAATTATTTGAAAATGCTAACATAAGCTAACGGTCATGTCAAGTTTAAAGCTCTATCGGGCAGGTTTTTACGGCTTCAATTTCCCAAATTCTCCAAAACCTCATTCAAACTTCCGCTCCTGTATCCTAAAAGGTCTAGTGCTGTGTAGTTAAATCCCAAGTCTTTAAATTTAGAAGTAATTTCATCTTTAATTTCTTTTTGAATTATTTTTTCAAAATCCTCTTCATTAATTTCAATTCTTGCAATATCTTTATGTAATCTCACTCTGAATTGCTTAAAACCTAATTTAGCCAGAATTTCTTCTGCGCTATCAATCATATTCAGTTTTTTTTCTGTAATTATATCGCCATAAGGTATTCTTGAAGCAAGACAAGCAAAAGAGGGTTTATTATATGTATATAAATTAAGCTCTTTAGATAAATTTCTTATATCTTCTTTTGTAAAGTTATAAATACAAAAAGGACTTAAAATATTTAATTCGCTTAATGCTCTTCTACCGGGTCTATAATCGGTATTATCGCTTATATTTGAACCTTCAAGAATATTTGAGATATTATTCAGTTTTGCAATTTCAATTATTTTTGAAAAAATTTCATATTTACAAATATAACAGCGCTCTTTTGGATTATTTGCAAATTTTTCAATGCTAAAATCAAAAACAATATGTCTGATATTATTCTTTTTGCAAAAAATTTGCGCTTCTTCTATCTCACGTTTTGGAATTTGAGCACTTCTGGCACTAAGTGCTAATACATTTTTATCTTTTTTATCTTTTTTATCAAGCGCAAGTTTAGCTAAGTATAATAAAAGTGTTGAATCAACCCCTGCGCTATAAGCAACAACAGCAGAGTTTAAGCTTTTTAGATAATTAATTATATTATCATATTTCTTTTTTAAAATATCGTCCATGGTTTTAATTTAACCACCAAAATTTTAATAAGACAAATTTAACTAGCCTTAGCAGTTAATTTATTATTTTACATTTCTTTTTATAATCCGAATTATGAAAAAAATTCTTATTTCAATTTTAATCGTATTTACCTTGGCAGGTATTTATATTTACAGAAAAACAAACTATATGTATATAACGGCAAGATTTAGCGAACTAAGACCGATGGAAGAAAATATCCCCGTTTATTATAAAGGAATTGTTATAGGCAGAGCTAAAGAAAGACGCCATTCCCCGACATCTCGTCATACGCTTATCGGGATGATTTTAAAACCTAAAAATTTAATGCTGCCCATTAACACAACCGTTTTATTAAAAAAAGAAAAGAAAAATCACAAAGAAAAAGATTTTTTAGAATTAATCTACCCCAAAGAACCCTCAAGTGTAATGCTATCAAGCGGAGCGGTAATTGATGGCGAAGCAACGGTTGATGTTAATACGTTTTTATCAAACATGAGAACGAATAATTTAGCCGAAATTGAGCAGAATTTAGCGTCATCCGCTCAAAATCTTAACTATTCTCTTGAGAGTTTAGGAGCAATATTTGTAACATTAAACGATATCTTAAAAGAAAATCAAAATAACTTATATCAAACAACAAGCAACTTTAAAAAAGCTTCATCAAATCTTGAGCGCTCAATTAATGATAAAAAGATAAATAATACTTTAAGCTCAATTGAAGAAACAACTCAAAATATTGAAAACTTTACAAAAGATTTAAACACAAATACAGCTGATACAATGGAAAACATTAACGAAATTACAAATAATATAAGCTCAATAACATGCTCAATAAGAAAAACTTTAGCTAAAAGAATGGGTATGCTAAAGCTTTTCTTTGGCAGAGTTGGAGATGATTGCAGTTGCGACTAAGCTTTTAGAATATTATTTTATTTTAATTTTGAATATTGTTCATCATCAACCGCTTCAAGCCAGATATTCTCTGTTTCAACTCCTTCAACTTCAACTGCTATATGAGAAAACCAGCTGTCGGGCGCTGCCCCGTGCCAATGCTTAGTATTTGCAGGGATATTTATAACATCTCCCGCCTTCATTTCAATTGGGTCTTTACCCCATTCCTGATAATAGCCTCTGCCTCCTATGGCGATTAAAATTTGCCCGCCGCCTTCTTTTGCTTTATGGATATGCCAATTATTTCTGCATTTAGGTTCAAACGTCACATTAAACATTTTAACTTGTTTAGCTGAGATTGGAGAAATATAGCTCTGACCGATGAAATATTGCTTATAAGCGTCGTTAGGGCTTCCTATCGGGAATATGATTGTTTTTTGATAATCGGCTAAAGTTTGCATGGCTGCTGCCTCCTTTTTAAAAATTCCTGCAAATGTTGAATTTGTTGATAAAAATATAATTGCAATTAAAAATAATGCTATTTTTTTCATTTTATTTTGTAACCTCCTGCAGTGCTTTTAGTGCGGCAAAACTATCCGGAAAACCGATATAGGGCATAATTTGAATAATTGCTGCCGTTATTGTTTCAATAGAATTACCTGTTTTTAAATTACCTTTAATATGGCTTTTTAGAGTATCAGTGTTTTTTGTTGTTGTTAAAATTGCAATCGTTAAAAGTTCTCTTGTTTTAAGGTCTAAACCCTCTCTTGTATAAAAATCACCAAAGCAGACTTCGGTTAAAAATCTTGCAACATCATCTCCCATATTATCAGGCAGTTTTTTAAAAGTTTTTTTAATTTCATCGCCATAAATCGGGTTTTGAATTTCAAAGCCTTTTTTAAATCTGTCGGCTTCGGTTGCCGTTGCGGTTGATTTAAGTTCTTTTTCAAGTCCTCTTTCTTTTATGACTTCGCTAAAAACGGCTATTGCATTAAGAGTTTTTTGGAAAACCGATAAAAGGAGCGCATTGATAAATTGCTTCTCTAATTTCAATACATGTGTTTCCTGCATTCAATGCCCCGTTAATATGAGCCTTTAATTGCGGAAGTGTTTGTAAGCAGGTGAGCGTTGTAACCGTCAAGAGTTCTCTTGTTTTAATATCTAAATTTCCAACCTCAAAAACTTCGCCAAAAATATATTTTTGTAAAATATCCATAAAGTCTTTATCAGCGCCCGAATTATTTTCAAGGCTGATATTAAAAAGAGTTTGAAGATTTTTATTTGCAATATCATATCTTGTCATTTTTTCCTCCTTAGCAAATAGTGTTGAATTTATTAAAAGCATAAATAATAAAATTGATAATATTTTTTTAAACATACTTCCTCTTTAGCGTTTTAGGGTTGTTATAGCGTTACTTAACGATTATTTTAATAATATACTGATTTTTGTATAGGGTCAAATAAAATAAAGACAGGCTTTATTTGACAATTTCACTATGCTTTTTTTATGATAATCTTACGAGCCCAATTTGAAAGCAACTGCAAATTTTTTTAAGGAGTTCGCTTGAAACAAAAGATTTTGCATTTTCAATTCTATTAATCGTTTGATAAGTTTGCAAGTTTAAAAGCTCTGCAAGGTTCTCTTGTGTTAAATTTTTAGTTTCTCTTAAATTTTTCAAATTGTTGCCAAAAATCTTTTTAATATATGATATTTGCTTTTTAGAGAAATAATCTATCGCATGACATTACATATTTATAGATTATTATGTTATATTATATTTATTAGCTAACATAATTAAGTATAATTGAGTTTTGTTTTTTAAAACCTCTATCAAGCTTTTTTATTTTATCTAAAATCAAAGAGGCAGATATGGAAAAGATTTATTGAAATAAGATATTAGAGAACAAGCTCCAACCTGCAAAAACCAATAAATTTATTTATCAAAAACACCATCATCACTTTCAAACTCCGTCAAAAATTGTGCAGGAGTTACGCTAAAACCTTGTGCAATTTTTTCT
Organism: Candidatus Gastranaerophilales bacterium; assembly: GCA_947587615.1. Lineage (GTDB taxonomy): Bacteria > Cyanobacteriota > Vampirovibrionia > Gastranaerophilales > Gastranaerophilaceae > RUG14156. The sequence continues at coordinate 24,786 of CANPYC010000020.1, forward strand.
AAAATATTTAATTTTATATTTTGCTTCAAGTTTTCAATTCTAGATAAAATCGCAGGGTCAATATCATTTTCAAATGCAAAAGAATTAAGAGAAATATTGTTCTCCAGTCGTTTTTTCTTAATGAATTTTCCTAAATTGATGTATTGCACAGTTTCCGTTAATCTAAAAGTTATTAAAAATTACAAAATCAGATAGCTTCAATCATTTGAGCAATTTATATGCCTCAATTTCAAAATATTTTGCTATTTTTTCAAGGCGATTAAGAGTGATATTCATTTTGCATTTTTCAAGCTTTGATATGTATGAATTTTCAAAACCTAAAGCCAGCGACAATTCTTCTTTTGTCAGTTTTTTTGCAATTCTATATTTTTCAACATTTTTTGATAAAACTGTCTTTAAGTCTTGGTTCATAGTCAATATTCTGATAGGTTTTATTGAAATTTAACAGGATTATGAGTCCATTGAATCATTCTTTTTTGCTAAGCTGTAGGTTGGGCATTCTTTAATCTAATGGCTTAAATAACATATAAACTTCAACATTTAGTGCTTTTGCAATTAAATCCATTCTTTTAAAACTCGGCGTCTTTTTTCCACGCTCAATTTCAGACAAATAATCACAGCTAATCCCTGTTAATTCACTTAAATTATCTTGTGATAATCCAAGCTGTTTTCTATAATATTTTAGATTTTTTCTAAAAATATCTATCGTGCTATTTGTCATATTTTGATTTTATTGTTATGATTAGATTAAATTAACAGGCAAATAGCACGACAAAAGAATAAATTAATGAAAAAATTATATTTAATATTTTTATTTTTAGTAACAGCAGCATTCGGGGCAAATATGGAAAAAAGAAAAACAATTATGATAGACCTTGACGGGGTCTTAAATACGTATGATGGAAATTATAGCGAAAATTATATCCCCGAAGTTAAAAAAGGTGCTAAAGAATTTATTAAAAAACTAAATAAAGACTATGATTTAGTATTGTTTACTACAAGAAACAACCTTAAAGCCACAAAATGGCTTATTGAAAATAAGATAGATAAATATTTTAAAGACGTTACAAGTGTTAAAACCCCTGCTTATTTATATCTTGATGACCGTGCAATAGAGTTCAATGGAGATTATCAAAATACACTTAAACAAATTGAAGATTTTAAGGTTTATTGGAAGTAAAATATTAGCCGTTGTTGTTGGGGAAACCCCAACAACAACGGCTAATATTTTACATATAAAATTGTAGTAATTTGCATTCTACCTGACCAAATCCATTTAATTTTAAATTTATAAAACACCCCCAACACCAAAGCTACTTCAAATATACTAAAATCCCCCGTTTTTATTGACCGACGCAAAAATTATGCAGTAATATTTTTTTATATAGTCTATATACTTGGGGAATACTATGAAGCTTAAATTTACAAGAGTGCATGCGGCTGTTTTAATAGCATTAATAATAATTGTTCCGATTTTCTACAACAAAATTATGGCGGCGGTTCTTGGCGCAATGCAAAAAAAGGCGTTAATGACACCTAAAGAAGTTGTTGTTAATAAACCCACAATACAAAAAGTTTTAGTGAGTGCCCAAGCAACGGGAAGGGTTGAAGCAAAATATTCCGTTGACGTAATTGCAAGAGTCAGCGGTTTTTTAATTAAAAAATATTTTAAAGAAGGCGATTTTGTTAAAAAAGGGCAGTTGATTTTTCAAATTGACCCCAAGGAATACCAGCTTCAGGTTAATAACTCGCAAGCTGCCGTTAATCAGTATAGCGCACTTTTAAAAAACGCTCAACAAGAACTTGATAGAGCCAACGCTTTAGTTAAAGAAGATTTAATTTCTCGCTCCGACGCTGATTCAAGTTTAGCTCAAAGAAATCAAAACAAAGCGCTTTTAGACTCCGCACGTCAGCAATTGGAACTTGCTAAAGTTAATCTCGGCTATACTTCGATTAAATCGCCGATAGACGGGAGAATAGGAAAAGTTAATATAACGGAAGGTAATTATGTAACGGCGCAATCGGGTTCATTGGTTAATATTTCCTCAACAGACCCCGTTTATGTTGCGTTCAGCTTAAAAGGAGATGATTTTGTTAAACTTCTTCGATCAAGCGATAAGTTGAAAGATGTTCAGGTAAAAGTATATTTTGACGACAATAAAGCTTATGAAAAAATCGGAAAAATAGATTTTGTTGATAATAAAATAGATAAAAACTCCGGTTCAATCGCCCTAAGAGCAATATTTGACAACCCTAAAGGCTGGTTGGTACCGGGGAATTATATGAAAGTTGAGCTGATTGCACCGGCGCAAATAAGCTATTTAACCGTTCCTCAAGCTTCAACAAAGGGAGACGCCATGAGCGGTTATTATGTTTGGGTTGTTAAAGATAATCAAACAATAAGAAAAGATATTAAAGTTTCATCCGATGTTAATAATTATTGGGTTGTGGATGAAGGGCTTGATGAAGCTGATGATGTTATTGTTTCAGGTATTCAAAGCATAGTTTCCGAAGGTCAAAAGGTTAGTATAGTTGATATTGACCAATATAATAAGAGTCAACAGAAAAACCAAAAGGCAGGAAAGTAAAATAAAATGAAAATTTTTGATAAAGATAAACTGTATTTTTTTATAAGAAAACCTCGTTTTGCTCTTGTAATATCTGTTTGTATCGTTATTATGGGGCTTATTTCTCTTGCAAATTTAAAGCAGGAAAGCTATCCCGATGTTACACCTCCGCAGGTTAATGTTAGAGCAACATATTCGGGAGCTAACTCCGAAGTTATAGAGTCATCAATAGCAACAGTTTTAGAAAACAAATTAAACGGTGTTGAAGATTTATCTTATATGACTTCAACTTCAACAGACGGCTCTTACAGCTTAAATATGTTTTTTAAAGTAGGCTCCGATAAAAATATTAACCTTATGAACGTTCAAAACAGAATTCAACAGGCGCAAAGACAACTCCCCGAAGATGTTCAAAGAACGGGCGTAAGCGCAATTAGTCGCTCATCCGGCTCGGGTGCCGTAATTTTAACCTTATACCCCGAAAAAGGAAACTGGACACAGTTGGATTTAACAAACTACGGTTCAATATATTTAAAAGATGAATTAAAACGTGTTGAAGGTGTAGCGGATGTTAGCGTTTATGGTGGCGGTGATTATTCAATGCGCATTTGGCTGGATCCTGAAAAAATGGCAGGGCTTAATATCTCAGCCAGTGAAGTAAGAAGCGCTATATCAAGCCAAAATACGCAAGTAACGGCAGGCTCTTTAGGCGCACTTCCGACAGATGTTGCTCAAGCACTTCAAATAACTCTTAAAACAAAAGGCAGATTGGCAAATGTTGAAGATTTTGAAAATATCATAATCCGCTCAAATATGGATGGTACAAACGTTAAAATAAAAGACATTGCAAAAGTTGAACTGGGCGCTGAAACTTATGCTAATTTAGGTCTTGTTAACGGAAAACCGTCCTCAATCGTTATGATATCTCAACTGCCCGACGCAAATATAATTAATTTATCAAAAGCAGTAAGAAAGAAAGTGGATGAACTTAACTCAAGACTTGATAACGGTATTAAAATCCTCTATGTAAAAGATGATGCAACATATATCCATGAGTCAATGAAAGAAGTTGAATTTACAATATTTCTAACGGGTATAATTGTTGTTTTAATAATCTTCCTTTTTTTAGGGGACGCAATGGCAACTTTAGTACCTTGTGTTACAATTCCCGTTTCTTTAATAGGTACTTTTGTTGCTCTTGAAGCTTTGGGAATGAGTATAAACCTTCTTTCTTTATTTGCGCTTGTTTTAGCCGTCGGAGTTGTTGTTGATGACGCTATTGTTGTTATTGAAAACGTTAAAAGACATATTGAACAGGGAAAATCCGCAATTATTGCAACTCAATTAACAATTGAAGAAGTAGGTTCTTCCCTTGTTGCAATGGCAATGGTTTTAATGGCGGTTTTTGTTCCCATTGTTTTTATGGGCGGTATGACAGGTGTTATGTATAAGCAATTTGCGGTTTGTATTGCCGTTTCAATTGCAATATCGGCAATTTGCGCTCTAACCTTATCGCCTGCAATGTGTTCTCATTTTCTTGGCGATAGAGAGAAAAAACCGATAGAAAATAAGCTTATAAGAAGAATTTCCGCTTATTCAAAAATAATCGTCAAAAAATTCAATGATGTATTTTTAAAAGTCGAAGATTTTTATATTGAATATGCAAAAATATTTGTCTATAATAAAAAGCTTACAATTATTGTCTATATTGCAATAGTTGCCTTAACTTTATTTTCATTTAAAACAATTTCAACGGGCTTTATTCCTGATGAAGATCAAGGAGTATTATTAGCCAGCATAACTCTTCCTGACGGTGCTTCTCTTACAAGAACGGAAGAAGTTGCAAGAAAATTTATTGATAAAATTAAAACAATAGAAGGTGTTAACCCCGAAAAATTAACCGTATTTGGAGGCGGCACGGGTGGTGTAGCTAATACCGCAACGGGTATTATTCTTCTTAATGATTATAAAGATAGAAAAGTTACTCCGATTGACTGGGTTAAAAGAAAATTGCAAGGTAAACCCACAAACCTTAGCCATGTTGCAATTTTAAATCAAATAAGAAAAGAAGCAGCAAGCATTAAAGAAGCTTCAATTGTTGCTTTTTCTCCCCCTGCAATTATGGGTATGAGTATGATGGGCGGTTTTGAATTTCAAATGCTCTCAAAAGGTGAATACACTCCTCAAGAGCTTGAACAGTGGGCTAATAAATTAATTTTAGCTGCAAACCAAGACCCGACATTATCAAGCGTTTATACATCATTTCAAGCAAACGTACCTCAATATATAGTTGATATTGATACCGAAAAAGCTTTAGCTCATAATGTTGAGCTTCAAGAGCTTTATAATACTCTCTCATCAACCTTAGGGACGTATTACGTTAATGACTTTAATAAATACGGAAGGGTATTTAAAGTTCAAATTCAAGCGCTTAGCGACTTTAGAAATAAAGCAAGTGATTTAGCGGGAATTTACGTTAAAAATAAAAACGGCGTAATGGTTCCTGTTTTATCTATGGTTAAATTAAGACAAACAATCGGTACCGCTTCAATTACAAGATACAATATGTATCAATCGGTACAAATTCAAGGTCAACAGGCGGCAGGTAAGAGCTCGGGGGACGCTATGCTTGCAATGGAAGCTGTTGCTAAAAGAGTTCTGCCAACAGACATTTCTTTTGATTGGTCGGGTACTTCGGCGCAAGAAAGAGAAGCCTCAGGTCAAACGGTTGTAATTGTTGCAATGGCTTTAGTATTTGTATATCTATTCTTAATAGCCTTATATGAAAGCTATACAATTCCGATTGCCGTTTTATTAATTTCACCTATTGCGGCACTTGGCGCTTTAATATTTCAAATGATGATAAATCAATCTTTTGATATTTATTCTCAAGTCGGTATGATTACTCTTATCGGTTTAGCAGCTAAGCAATCAATCTTAATTGTTGAATTTGCAAAAGTTGAACATGAAAAAAACGGGCTTAGCGTAAAAGAAGCAGCGCTTAAAGCAGCTAAGTTAAGATTTAGAGCTATTATGATGACGGAACTTGCTTTTATCTTAGGTGTTATGCCAATGTTATTTGCCTCAGGTGCCGGTGCTAATTCAAGAATATCCGTCGGCTCAACCGTTTTTGGCGGTATGATTGCAGCTGCAACAATAGGTTGCGCTCTAACACCCGCTTTTTATGTTATAGTTCAAGAATTTGTTGATAAATTTCCTAAAAAAGAAATTACTCAACAAGATTTGGAGTATTAATATATGAAAAAAATTCATTTTCTTTTGATATTATCAATTGTTTTAATGAGCACAAACCTTAATAATGTTAAGGGTTTTAGCTTAAAGAAAGATAAGCCCCTTTCAAGCGTTGAAATAGATATAAATAATATTGATAATGATATAGATAATACTATTGATACGGTTAGTGAAAATTCAAACAAAAGCGACGAAGCCTTGAATTCAAAAATTCAAAAAAAAGAAAATAAAATTGCTTTATTCAAAAAGAAAAACAAAGAAAAAAATTCAGATGTTACTTCTTTAGATGAAAATTCGCAAACTCAAGAAGAAAATACTCAAAAAGAAGCTATACAAGTTAGCGAAAATGAAAATACACAAAACAAAACAAAGATAAGCTTTTTTAAAAAGAATAAAAGCAATAATAAAAAAGTTGACGCAACAAAAGAAAAATCCCTGACAAATGAAACTCAAGATAATCAAATAACAGAGCAAAAAGAAAAAAATAAACTTTTTAAAAAACCATCAAAAGGGAAAAAAGTTGTAATTGTAGATGAAAAAGAAAAGAAAATAAACCCTAAAAAAGAAAATAAAAGAGAACAAAAAAGAAAAAAAGCGCAAAATGAAGCTTCAAATGAAGCACAGGGAATGTATGAAACAAAATTCCCCGCAATTCAAAGCTCAATTGAATACAATGAAACCCCCGTAAATAATGCAGAGCTTAAAGATTTAAAACTTTCAGATTGTATTAAGCTTGCGTTTGAAAATAACCCCGCAATATTATCCGCAATTGCTAATTCGGAAGCCTATAAGGCAAGAGTTAATATGGCTTGGGCAAATTATTTTCCGACAATCGGAGCGGGTTTAAACTATTCAAGAGTTGACGCACTTCAAACAATGAAAACAGGTGCAAGTGCTGCTATGATGAATAGAAGATATGACATGTACTATACTCCGACATTAAGCGCTAATATGCTTTTATTTGACTTCGGTAAAACAAAAGCCGTTGCCGATATGGCAAAAAGAGATTGGGAACAATCAAGATATGATGCTGAAATGAGTATAGAAAACGTTATATATAACGTTAAAACTGCTTATTATAATGTACTTTTTGCAAAAGCTCAAAAAGTTGTTTATGAAGATACTGTTAAAGATTATGAGCTGCAGCTAAAACAGGCAAAAGCTTTTTTTAATATCGGAAAAAAGGCTAAAATTGACGTAACAACAGCGGAATATAACCTTGGAAACGCTAATGTTAATTTAATTAAGGCTAAAAATACTCTTGAATTAGCCTATGTTCAACTCGCTAATGCAATTGGTATTCCCGAATTTGATAAGATGAATTTAGTTGATGAATTGAACACAAAAGCTTATGATGTTGATTTTAATAATTTAATTGATGTTGCAAATAAATCCCGTCCTTCTTTGTTGTCGGCTAAAAAGAAAATGGACTCGGCAGAGCTAAACATAAGAAGCGCAAAAAGAGAACTAACACCCGACCTAAGCGCTTTTGGAAGCTATGACAGGGGTGGTGCTAAGATGGATATGGATTATGGTTATCAATTCGGAGTTCAATTTAACTACTCCGCACTTAATCTTTTAGCCGTTAAAAAGCAAATTGATGAAGCAAAAGCACTGTATAAAAAGTATAGTGCAGATTATGAACTTCAAAAACAAAATGTATATCTTGAAGTAAAAAGCGCTTTTATTAGTTTATTAAATTCTCATGACAGTTTTGTTGTTGCAAAACTTGCGCTTCAACAAGCAAAAGAACAGCAATATCAGGCTTATAGAAGATATCAAGTCGGCTTAGGTAATGCAATTGAATTTAAAGACGCTGAAAATACATACTTAAACGCTAAATTAAATTATTATTCAAATTTACTTGAATATAATTTAAACGCAGCTGAACTTGAGAGGGTTGTGGGTTCACCGATAAAAGAATCTGATATAGATTTATAATGATTATTAACACAGGTTCAAGAACGGATACCGTTCAATACTATACTCCTTGGCTTTTAAAACGTTTTGAAGAAGGTTTTATTTATTCAAGAAACCCTTTTAATCATAATCTTGTTCTTAAATATGAACTTGACCCTAGGGTTGTTGATTGCGTTATTTTTTGCTCTAAAAATTATGAGCCGATTTTAGATAAGATTTCTCTTATAACAAATAAATTTAACACATATTTTAACTATACAATAACAGCCTATGATAAAGATATTGAGCCTAACGTTCCAAGTATTGATAAAAGTATTGAAACTTTGATAAAACTTGCTTCAATTGTTGATAAAAAAAGAATTGCATGGCGCTATGACCCGATACTTTTAACTCAAAAATATACAAAAGAATATCATTATAATACTTTTAGCTATATTGCAAACGCACTTGCACCATATATAGATAGATGTATCTTTAGTTTTGTTGATATGTATAAAAAATTAAAAACAAATATGAAAGAAATTATTCTTTTAAATGATAACGATAAATATGAAATTGCCCAAAATATCGGTACTATTACAAGAAAATATAATATTATTGTTCAAACCTGCGCTCAAAAAGAAGATTTTAAAAACCTAGGGATTAATCTTTCAGGCTGTATTACAGCTGAAATATTAGAAAAAGCAAATAATATTAAATTTACTAAAATTCCAAAATCTAAAAACAGGGCTTTTTGTAATTGTATTGAAAATAAAAATATCGGTGATTATAACACCTGCCCTAACGGTTGTAAGTATTGTTACGCTAATCAAAACCCTAAAATTGCTCTTGAAAATTATAAAAAACATAACCCCAACTCTCCTTTAATTTTAGGTGAGCTTAAAGAAGATGATGTTATTAAACAAGCAAAGCAAATATCTTATCTTGTTGAATTTGAGCAAAAGAAATTATTTTAAATTTTATGATATTATCTTACTAAGGAGTTAGGATGAATATATTTAATATTTTAAAAGAAAATAATTGGCTGAATGAAAACGAGCTTAATGAGCTAACAAACAATAAAAAGATTAAACTTTTAATTAAAGAGCGCACAACCCCTTTTTTAGAAGAAGATATATTTTCTGCATTTGACGGTTTAACTCCTCAAAAGGTAAAGGTTTTAATTATCGGTCAAGACCCTTATCCTGATGTTGAAAGGGCTGATGGAATGGCATTTTCTTTTAAAGACGGAAAACAAAAATCGGATGATTCGCTTAAACATATATTTGAAAATCTGCAAAAGGCAGGCTATAAAAACGAGTATACAAGTCTGAAAAATTGGAAAAAACAAGGTGTTTTGCTTTTAAATAGCGCACTTACCTTTAAAAAAGAGAAAACCAAAAATGAACAACAGAAAACTTTAAAAACAAATATGCTTATTTGGCAGCCCTTTATAACTAAAATTATAGAAAAACTGATTGCTACAAAAGAACAGCAAAAAGAACCTTTTGTTGTTATGCTCTGGGGTAAAAAGGCAAATGAAATTGAACTGTTTAAAAATGAGAAAGAATATAAAAATATTAAGATATTAAGAGCCTCACACCCTTGTTCAATGAGCTATAAAAGACCTGTTACGTCGTTAAAATTTTGCGGAATTATTGAACCATTTTGTGAATGTAACCATTTTACACAGTGTAATAAATTGCTTAAAAATAATAAAATCAATTGGAGTACAAAGTAATAATCTTAGCAAATTATTTCTTTTTCAAGTTTTTGTGTAATTGATTGCACAAAAAACTTGAGGTGAAAATGCTTACAAATATTTCTTTTGGCTCTACTTATAAAGTAAACAGTAAAGATAATGACTACAATGAATTTTCTAAATTTCAGCAATATGTACTGAACAAAGTAAACACAAACGAAGTTAAAGCACATTTAGAAGATAATATTGACGATATGAACGGTTATTTCAGACTTTATAACTATCGTATGAATTATACTTTGATTGCGCCCGATTATATGGACAGCGATGTTGAAACTTATTGTATGAAAAACGGAATTAAATTTAAAAAGTATGATCATGATAAATTGATGAAGCCTGAATTGATTCTATCAAGAATTAAAAAACCTGCCGATAATATGGTGTTGGCTAAAGTTAATTCACAAAAGCTTGAAGAGCTGGCTAAAAACCAAAACAGCAATATAGAACATTGTGAAAATAATTATGATGAGTACTATTTTGAAAAAGCTGATTATATGCTTAAAAGTGCAGATGAAATTCCCGCTGCAACGCTTTATATTAATTCCGACAGCTCAAGCGAAGATGTTATAGATTATGTTAAAAATTTTGGTGCGCAAAGACTAAATAAAAATCAATTGTTTATAGACTTTAGCGGTGACGACTATTGTACATATTTTGCACTTAGAGATTTGGGAATGAAAGATATTCCTGTATATATGAATAAAGACAGCTTTCTGCTGGCTAATACTCTCGGCATTTTAGCATAGTTAATAATTTAGCAAAATTAGAGTAAATGAAAAGACTATTTAAATTTTTTATGCAGATTAAAAGTCTTTGATTTTTAGTCTGCATTTAATATAATAAAATTAACCGATTAAACGGTATTCAAAATAGCGATAAGATAGAAAGCTTGTTAGGTTTATAGATACGGTTGAAATTTACGGATTTATATTTACAAACTTTATAAAATGATGAGTGTTAGCACAAGTCGGACAGGTTTTTAAATTAAAAAATTATGTCGACTAAGCGCTATATTGAATGATTTTATTGAAAATTCAGGAGAAAATTTATGGCAAAAAAAGTTTTAATACTGTCAGGAAGTCCGAGAGTTAGCGGAAATTCCGATATATTATGTGATGAATTTAAAAAAGGTGCGCTTGAGGCAGGAAACGAAGTTGAAAAAATAAACGTTGCAAAAATGAAAATAGAATATTGTAAAGGGTGTTATTATTGCATGAAAAACAATGGCAAATGCGCAATACAAGATGATATGGGTGAAATTTTGCAAAAAATAATAGATTCTGATGTTATAGTTATGGCAAGCCCTGTTTATTTTTATTCGATATGTGCGCAATTAAAAGCATTGATTGATAGAACGCTTGCACGCTGGCAAGAAGTTAAAGATAAAGATTTTTATTTTATTGTAACCTGTGCAGATAGTGCTGAAGGGCTAAATCAAACAATTGAATGTTTTAGGGCATATATGACTTGCGTCGAAAACGCAAGAGAATGCGGGATAATTTACGGGCATGATGTTTATGAAAAAGGCGAAGTTTTAGATAAACCCGCTATGAAAGAAGCTTATGAAATGGGAAAAAGCATATTTTAGAGTATAAATCGCTTGTGATATTATCCTCTAACTATTGCAGCAATATACTTAAATCTATAACTTAGTTATACTTCTTTTGGCAAGTTTTATCATATTTTTAATAGGGTATATTTTTCCCTCGTATTATGTCAATTTTGCTATCTTTAAACCTTGCTAAATTTTTTTAGGCAGCTAAAATCAAATTTAAAGTTTCATCCGAATCATATATATTTCGGACTTTTATTTTCTAAACCCGAAGCTTGCAAAAAGATATATTTATGAGATATTGAAGTCCATAATAAGAAATTTTATAACAGTAGTTTTTAGGCTAAATTTCGATAAATATACAAAATTTCTTATTAATATTAAAGATACAAAAATTATAAAACAGGCATTGTGCTTGATTGTTGTAAAATTTCGTATGTAGTTGCAAGAGTGAAAGAGTGTTGCATTTTCTGTTAATTTTTAGGGCAATTTAGCGATAAAGCAGCGTGGATTTTGTCCTTGGAACTTGAAACACCAGCCCCCGCTGTTATTACGAGTGTCAGAAGCATGGTAGACTAAAGTCTACCCTACAATTATAACTTCCCGCTGTAGGGTGGACTTCAGTCCACCATTTATAACTAATGCTTTCTTTTCCATGTCATTGCTGTACATGTCAAATAATTAGAAGCAAGGTAGACTTTAGTTTTAGGATGGTAGACTAAAGTCTACCCTACTGTTACACCTTCGCTTATTATGTTGTGGGTAAGATGGTAGACTAAAGTCTACCCTACTGTTACACCTTCGCTTATTATGTTGTGGGTAAGATGGTAGACTAAAGTCTACCCTACAATTATAACTTCCCGCTGTAGGGTGGACTTCAGTCCACCATTTATAACTAATG
>CANPYC010000021.1 GCA_947587615.1 Candidatus Gastranaerophilales bacterium
TTTAAACAAAGAAAGAAACGAACTTGATTCAAAACTAATTGAAGAAAGATTATATAAACTGTTTGAAACCTAAGAACTATAATAATACAGCTAGCAACAGCCATCACCAGAGAATAAAATGAGAAAACTTAAAAAAATATTTAAATCGACTTTGGCAAAGGTAATAAGCGCTCTTATTATTCTTTGTTTTTTGCTTAGCGGATTTTTATTTTTTGATTTTTACAAAAGACAACTCCATAAAGCAAAAGGATTTTATTGGGTATATAGAGGGGATGAAGCTTTTAAACAAAGAGATTTACAAAACGCAATTTATTATTATGAAAAAGGGATAAAGTATCACCCCAATCATTACAAAGCTTTGTATAATTTAGCTAATATTTACGTTGTTTATGAAGACTACTATCAGGCTCTTAAAAATTATGAGAAAGCTCTTTCAATTCGTCCTGATTACGAAGTAGCAAGAATTGATTATGCAATTATTCTCTCTCAAACATATAGAACCGATGAAGCAATACAACAGTATGAAAAAGTATTAAAAAACCCGCCAAAATTTGTGAAAATTCCTTTTATAATTGATAATAAAAAAACATATACATATAATCGTGGTGTTGCTTATTACAATATGGGTCTTGCATATAGAACAAAATCTCTTATTGCAGGGCTTGACAGCACTGAAAGCAACTACTATTTAAAAAAAGCTTCCGAGTCTTATAAAGAAGCGCTTAATGTTTTAAAAACGTATAATGCAAATTATAACCTCGGTTTAATCAATCAACTTTTGAAAAACAGAAATCAAGCAGGCTACTACTATTGCAGGGCAATAGAAATTGAGCCTATGGAATATGAAGCGCATTTTAATCTTGCGGTTTTATTAAATGATATGAAAGATTTTAAGGGGGCTTCAGAAGAATTTAAAAGAGCAAGTCTTTTATTGGGAAGCGGCAGCAACCCTGCAAAAATAGAATATATTTACAACGTTTTAGCTGACGTAAATCAAAAAATTGCAATAAATAAAGATGAAAATTACTTTAAAAAAATAAAAGAAGAAGATGAAAAATTCCTGCCAAACTATAAAGCAGGGAAAATTGTAATTGAGCAAGATGAACAAAAGGAAAACCAACTAAGAAACGAATTTTCAAAATGTATCGGCTATGATATTTTTGTAGGAGAGAATGATTAATGGAAGTAAAAAAACTCTATGATTTTACATATACTCTGACAAAATCTTATGAAGAAATAAACGACAGACAAGCGCTGATTGACGGTTTTATAAAAGCTTTTTCAATATTTTTCCCTGTTAAAGATTTAAAAATTTTTCTAATGGATGAATATTCTTATATTCTAAAAGATTTTACAAAGCCATGGGAAAATAACGTAAACAGTTTAGAGCATGAAAAAATTAAAAAACATTTTGATAATTTCTTAATTCAAAAAAGCCAATATGAAATTGAAGATAATACGCTTTTGTTTCCTCTTGCAAAACAGCATAAAACCCTTGGAATTGTTTGGCTTGTATCAAGAGAAAAAATAGAAAAAAGCGAAGATTTTTTTGAAATTCTCCCTTTGGTTAAAGCGCAAATTTCTATGCTTACTTCAACATTAAAAGATAGAGAAGTTATAAAAATTAATTCCAAATTTCATCAAACCTTGAGAAATATTGCTCAAATTACTCAAACACAATATGAACTTGATTATATTCTGCCGATTATGGGCGAGATGATTGACAGGTTTATATCCGAACATTTGATTTATATTTTCTTAAAAAACAAAAACAAAAAAGAATATAAACTAATCTGGCCGAATAAATGTTCCGACAATAAAATATATTCTTATCTGGAAGAAATTAATTCAAAATCCAAAACAATCTTAAAGCAGGATAATAAACTCGGAATTTTTCCTTTAACGGTTGACGCTAAGCCCTTTGGGGCAATTGTTGCGTATAATCCTTTGAGCAAAATTACTTCAAAAGAAATCGGCTATTTAGAAGAAATTACAACCCAAGCAAGCGCTACTTTATCAAGAGCAAAGTCTTATGTCGAAGTGTTAAAATATGCAACACTGGACGCTCTGACGGGCTATAATAACCGCCATCAATTTGAAAAAAGGCTGATTGAAACAACTTCAAGCGCAAAAAGAAGAAACGAGCCCCTCTGTTGTATTATGTCCGACATTGATTTCTTTAAAAAAGTTAACGATACATACGGGCATGCAGTCGGCGACTGCGTTTTAAAGACAGTTGCAAAGACAATTAAAAAAGAATTGAGAGAATCGGATATTGCTTCAAGATACGGCGGAGAAGAATTTATCTTCCTTCTTCCTCATACAAAACTTGATGAAGCAATTGTTGTTGCGCACAGGCTAAGGGCTTGTGTCGAAGCAAAAAAAATAAATATTGAAGAATTTAAAATTGAAGGAGTTAAAGAAATCTCCGTCACAATTTCAATTGGTGTAAGTGAATTTGATAAAGGGGATAAAAACCCCTCCTCGCTTTATGAAAAAGCCGACTCGGCACTTTATAGTGCAAAAGAATCAGGAAGAAACAAAGTTGTAATTTACGGCTAAATCTTTTACACTTGCCCTTATTTATTGTAAAATAATATAAAGGGGAAAGCTATGGAAGATAAAAAAACTTTAATTTTAATAGACGGACATGCTCTTGCTTTCAGAATGTTTTTTGCGCTTGAAAGAACGGCAATGCAAACAACGGAGCATACTCCGACATGGGCTGTATACGGGTTTTTTAAATCGGTATTTGACCTTTTGAGCGATAAGAAATTAAATATTCAGCCAAACTCCATAGCTGTTGCATTTGACGTATCTAAAGCAACGTTTCGCCTTGAAAAATATTCGGAGTATAAAGCAAACAGGCTAACTATGCCCGATAGTTTAAGGGTACAATTAGGGCTTATTCAAGAGGGATTAAGAGCGCTTGATATTCCGATATGCACCAAAGAAGGCTATGAAGGCGATGATGTCATAGGAACAATTGCAACCCGTGCAAAAAAATCGGGACATAAAGTTTATATTCTGACAGGCGATAAAGACAGCTTTCAGTTGATTGATGACGAGGGTTTAATTAATGTTTTAATACCTCAAAAAGGAGAGATGAACAAATACGACAAGCAAAAAGTTTTTGAAAACCTCGGAGTTTATCCTTGCCAAATTATTGACTATAAAGCGCTGTGCGGGGATAATTCGGACAATATCCCGGGTGTTAAAGGAATAGGTCCAAAAAGCGCTGTTGATTTATTAAATGAGTACGAAAATTTAGATAATATTTATCAAAATATTGATAAAATTACAAAAAAAGCTCTTAAAGAAAAGTTGATTGAAGGTAAGGAAAGTGCTTATTTATCTCAATTCTTAGCAACAATCGTTAAAGATCTTGATATTGATTTTAACTTTGAAAGCGCTTGTTTAACCATTCCAGACAAAGAAAAAGTTAAAGCGTTTTTGCAGAAAATGCAGTTTTATTCTTTTGTTAAAAATATTGATAAATTGCTTTTGCCTTTTAATTCCGAAAAATCATGCAAAAATATTGTTGAATTTAAACCAATTGAAACACAAGAACAGCTTGGTTTATTTGCGCCGATTAAAAAAAAGGAGCTAAAAAAAATTGTACGGCTTGACGATACAAAAGCCCAAGAGTTTTTAAATAATCTTGATAAAAATAAAGCAATTGCAATTTTAAAAGATGAACAGGATATAACCTGCTGTTATATGGCGCAGGGCGATAAAGTTATTAAAGAACAGCTTTCAAAAGTTAAAGATATTCTAAAAAACCCGGAGCTTAAAAAAATTACATATCAGGTTAAAACTTTTGACAATATCAAAGGAGTTATAGCAGACGTTGAATTATCAAGCTATATTAAAGATTCATCAAGAAAGCATGATTTAATTACTCAAATTAACGAGTGCTTAGAGGTTGTACCCGATGAAAAAGATTATTATTTATTATGCTCATATCTTTTTGATTTGGATGAATTCTACAAAAACAATTTAAACGAAAAAGAACTGAAACTCTTATCAGATATAGAACTTCCCCTTGCTTTTGTTCTAAAAGATATTGAAGATACGGGAGTTAAGCTTGATTGTAATTATCTAAAAACAATTGGAGATGAAATTAACGTTAAAGTTAAAGATTTTGAACAAAAAATTTTTGATGAAGCAAAAACAACTTTTAATATTAACTCTCCAAAACAAGTAGCGGAAGTTTTGTTTGATAAAATGCAAATAAAACCAAAGAAAAAAGGAAAATCGGGTAATTATTCAACAAACGCTAAAATATTGGATGAATTGGCTCTTGATTATGAAATTGCAAGAAATATCCTAGAACACCGCCAATTAATGAAATTGAAAACAACCTATATTGACGCACTACCTAAATTGGTTAAAAAAGACGGAAAAATTCACACACACTTCAATCAAATTGTTACAACAACAGGAAGATTATCTTCATCAGAGCCGAATTTACAAAATATTCCAATCAGAACGGAATTTTCAAACAGAATTAGAGCGGGTTTTATCCCTTCAAGCGAAGATAATATAATAATGAGTGCCGATTATTCGCAGGTTGAATTAAGGCTTTTAGCGCACTATTCAGGTGATGAAGTATTAATAAAAGCTTTTTGTGATGATGTTGATGTTCATAGAGTTACTGCTTCAAAGATTTTTAATGTCGGTATGGATGAAGTAACAAAAGAGATGAGAAGAAAGGCAAAAACCGTTAATTTTGGTATAATTTACGGGCAGACAAAATATGGTTTAGCGCAGACATTAGGCATTCAACCCTATGAAGCGCAGGAGCTTATAAATAAATATTTTGCAACTTACCCAAAAATTTCTAACTATATGAATGAAACAATAGAATGTGCACAGGTAAACGGCTGGGTTGAAACGCTCTATGGCAGAAAAAGATATTTAGGTGCAGAGCTTAATTCAAGAAACGCTAATATTCGAGAATTTGCGCTTCGAGCTGCAATTAATGCACCGCTTCAAGGAAGCAGTGCTGATATTATAAAAATTGCAATGGTTGATTTGTTTGAAAAGTTGAAAAATTATAAATCAAAAATTATTCTGCAAATCCATGATGAACTTGTTTTGGAAGTCCCCAAAGTTGAGCTTGATGAAATAAAAGATATTACAATTAAAGCAATGGAAGTTAATCAGCCCTTAAAAGTACCTCTAAAGGTAGAAATAGGCTGCGGTAAAACCTGGATGGAGAAATAATTATGATAAAGAAAATTTTTCCGATATTATTTTTGATGTTATCCTTAACGGCTTCAAATTGCTTTGGGTTCAGCTTAAGCGAATGTTATAAAATTTATTCTTATGACGCCGACATTCTTTATATGAACGCTCTTAGCGTTTTAAACTCGGCTTCAAAATATAATATCGTTGAAATGCAGTCAAAAAACGGGTATGTCTTATTTACCTACGGCGCAAAGTACTACCTTTTAACTTTAACAAAAAGATATAAAAATCAAACGGAAATTAAAATCCTCCCTCAAAATTCCGATTATAGCGCAGGCTGTAACGTAGCTAAAGAAGTTTTTACAACACTTGATAACAGGCTAAAGGTGCAACCTATGGAGCTTATTAAGTAATGGATGAAACATCAAAAGAAAATAAAGCTCAAAAATATGCTCAAGTACTTGTTGATATAAATAAACTCGGAACAAAAACATTCAGCTATTTAATTCCGGATGAATTTAAAGACGAAATAAAAATCGGTCAGGCGGTCTCAATTCCCTTCGGAAGAAGAAAAGAAGATTTAAAAGCTTATGTTGTCGGCTTTTCAAACTATTTAGATGAAGGTATTAAAGCAAAAAATATTTCTCAAATAATTGAAGCCAAGCCTTTATTTTCTCTTGAATACTTAAAACTTTTAGACTGGGTTTCAAACTATTATTTTTGCGATATTCAAACAGTTTTAAATACGGCTTTACCTCAAAAGTTTTTTGAAAAAAACGTAAAAAAATATAGAACACCTAAAATTAAATCTAAAATTTTTGATGTTGAAAAAAAGAATTTTAACAGTTCTCTTTCAAGCGCTCAAAAAAAAATTTATGACGAGATTAAAAAAGTTAATGCTCCAACTTCACTTTTATACGGTATTACAGGTTCAGGCAAAACGGAAATATATTTTAAATTAATTGAAGATACTATTCAACAGGGGAAAAACGTTATTTTTTTAGCGCCTGAAATTGCTCTTGTGTCCCAGCTAACTATGAGAACAATTGAGCGCTTCGGGGCTGATTGCGTTGCTATTTGGCATAGTTCTATTACGGAAGCTCAAAAATATGAAACGTGGAAAAAATTAAAAAATAATGAAATAAAAATCCTCTTTGGTGCAAGAAGCGCGGTATTCGCTCCTATTAAAGATTTAGGGCTTATAATAATTGATGAAGAGCATGATTCAAGCTATAAGCAGACTATGCCAAACCCAAGATACCATGCAAGAGACGTTGCAAAAAAACTGGCTCA
This sequence comes from Candidatus Gastranaerophilales bacterium, assembly GCA_947587615.1. Lineage (GTDB taxonomy): Bacteria > Cyanobacteriota > Vampirovibrionia > Gastranaerophilales > Gastranaerophilaceae > RUG14156. The sequence continues at coordinate 6,487 of CANPYC010000021.1, forward strand.
ATTATACGGCGCAAAACTTGTCTTGGGTTCAGCTACACCTTCAATTGAGAGCTATTTTGAAGCAATTAACACAAATTCACTTTTTAAATTAAAAGAGCGCTATAACAGCGCTAAACTCCCTAAAGTCAGTGTAATTGATATGCGAGTAGAGCGAGCCGAGAAAAACTATTCGATTTTTTCAAGAACTCTTATAAATAAAACAATAGAAACGGTTATAAAAGGCAGGCAGGTAATTTTTTTAATTAATCGAAGGGGTTTTAGCTCTTATACTCAATGTCTTGAATGCGGAGAAGTTATAGGATGTACAAAATGCGCAATTCCTTTAATTTATCACGCAAACACAAATTCTTATAAATGTCATTATTGTAACTATGAACTTAAAACCGATAAATGCCCCAAATGCAATTCAAGCGCCATTGAACATTTTGGGTTGGGTAGCGAGAAAGTTGAAAATATCGCAAGGGAAATATTCCCCGATTTTAGAATTGAAAGACTCGATTCAGACAGCTTGACAAAGAAAAATGAACATATTGAAATATTAAAAAGATTTAAAGATGGAGAAATTGATATCCTGATTGGTACACAGATGATAGCTAAAGGGCTTGATAATAAAAACGTTACTTTAGTCGGGGTTATTAATGCGGATTTAAGCTTTAATTTACCTGATTATAGAAGCTCCGAGCGTGGTTTTTCAATTTTAACGCAAGTGGCGGGGCGCTCGGGTAGAGGTGAAGAAGAAGGCAGAGTTATTTTTCAAACCTATAATTCCGATAATGCCTTTTTAATTAACGCAAAAGAGCAGGATTATGAAAATTTTTATGAAAATGAAATTGAATTAAGGCAAATGCTAAGCTATCCGCCTTTTTCAAAAATGATTAGAGTAATTATTTCATCTAAAAACGAGTTTAGAGCGCAGAGGGCAATAGCTGAAATTGAATTTCATTTGAGCGATTATATTAAAAAACTTGCACTTGATGAGAATATTTTAATTTTAGGCCCGACACCTTGTGTTATTAATAAAATTAAAGAAGAATACCGCTTTAATATAATAATTAAAAACCTTTTAGGGCAAAGGGGACATCAAACAATTTTAAGATTTTTAAAAACAGCTAAATTACCGCAAGATATTAAAATGGTTGTAGATATAGACCCTAGCGACATTTTATAATAAAAATATGATAATAATTATTTATGATAATAAATAGCAATTCACACAAAAAAAGAGAAAATTTTTTATTAAATGAATATCTAAAGCTTTTAAATAAAGGTATTAAAGCACAGGATATTCTGGTATTGTGTCAAAATTCCAAAAAAAAGAAAGATTTTATTGAACTCATTAAAAAAAATATGGATTTTGGTAACATCGGTTCCATTAAAGTTTATAGCTTTTTTGGGCTTTGCTATAATACAATTATTGAAAATTGGGCAGCAATTGAAAACTCAATAAAAGATGATAAAGGAAAAATTATTCCTAATCTGTGCGGGCTTGAAGTATCACAGTATATTTTTAAACAATGTATTAAAGAAGTTGATTTTTCGGGCTATAACTCAAAAACAAGCTTATTACACCAGTTATTGCGCAGATATTCTTTAATTAATTTGAATAATTTATCTAAAGATGAAATTGAAAAAAGAGCAAAAATTTTATCTGAAAGCTATAGCAGGGAAGTTAATCTTGCAATTAATAAATATAAATCAAAATCAATTAATTTAAGGGCATTTGACTACATCAGACAAATTAATTTATTTGAATATATCTATAAAAATATAAAAACAAAATTTAAGTATGTTTTTATTGATGACGCTGATGAAATAACCCCTGCAATATTAGCTTATTTAAAAGCAATTAAGCCCGATATAAAAGAGTTTTATATTGCTTATGATAATATGGGTTCAAGCCGTCTTGGCTACTTAGGTGCAATTAGCGTAGATTTTGAAGAATTTTTAAATGAAAAAGCAATTAATCTTAATAAGGACGATGAAAAAACAAAAAATGCCCTTTTAATACAAAAATCTGTTAAAAATAACGAGCAAATTGATTTGGATAATATTAAAACCAAGTCATATTTAAAAAGACACGAGATGATAGGCGCTTTGTCAGATGAAATTAAGCTTTTAATTGATAAAGGTATAAGACAGGATGAAATTGCTCTTATAACCCCTATATCCGATGAATTTTTAAAAAGTATGCTTTTAAATTCGCCTAAAAATAGCGCACTTCACTTTAATTTTCTTGCAAAAAACGAAAAATTAAACCAAAATAAGCTTATTGGCTATATTTTAGAGCTTTTAAAAATAATTAACGATAAAAATAATCAGGACGTTTCAAATTATGTTCTAAAAGGTATATTTATCGAACTTTTAAATTTTAATCATAAAGACGCTATTCAAATTATTCAAGAATACAAGCTTGCAAGGGATTTTAAGGGAGCAAATATTTTTGATTTTATAAAAGAAAAAAATGAAGACAATTTTAAAAAATTAATTGAACTTTATGAAAAAATACGCTTTGAAAAGCTGTCAAGTCAATTGTACGAGCTTGTTAGCAGCTTTACAAAAAACAAAAGCGAAAATGATACAATTAAAATTAATCAACTTTTAAAACAAATCTATGACTTTGAAGAAGTTTTTTTAAATCAGGTATCAAACGAAGAACTTATAATTCAGCTTGAAAATACGATTATATCGGAAAATCCCTTATCTGATGATGAGATTGAACAAAATTCAATTGTTGTTTCTTCCGCTCAAAAGATTATTGATTATTCTTACAGTGTAAAATATATGTTCTTGCTTGATGTAACAAATGAAAATTGGCTAAGACAGGATATCGGACCTCTATATAATGCGTGGGTTATGCAAAAAAGCTGGCAAAAAGAAAGTTTTGAGCTATCCGATAATATTGAACTTACAAAAGACAGAAATGCAAGAACGCTATATAAGCTTTATTTATTAGCCGATAATATTACTCTTTATTCAAGTGTTTATGACTCTTTGGGTTTAGAAAATATATCGGGAATTGATAAATATTTTAAACATAAAATTGATGCTAAAAAAAATACCACTAAAGCGATTACACCAAGACCCGACCAAAAAGAAGTACTAAACTATAAGGGCGGATTAATGTCTGTATCGGCTACTGCGGGTTCAGGTAAAACAACGATTATGCTTTTAGTTGTTGATAAACTTTTATCGGGTGAAATTTTAGATAATATTGAGTCAAAAAATATTTTTGTTTTAACTTTTATGGAGTCTGCCGCAAGAAACTTTAGAGAAAGAATAAAAGCAAAATACCCTGATTTAGAGGTTTTGCCTAATATTTCAACAATCCATGGGCTTGCGCTTAGGATAATAAAAGAAAATAATAACCATTCAAAAGTCGGTTTGGATTATGATTTTGATATTGTTGATGATATTAAAAAACCGTTAATTCTAAACGAGGTCTTAACAAGTTTTTCAATTCCAGGGGATAAATCGGATTTATATGAAAGTGCAATTTCCGCTTATAAAAATGAATTATCCAATTTTGGCGATTTTGATTGTTCTAATAAGCTTTTTTTAAAGGTTTATGAGAGTTATCAAAATAAATTAAAAGAACAAAATTTAATTGATTATGATGATTTATTATTGCTGGCACTAAAACTTTTAAAAGAAAATAAGGACGTATTGGAGTATTATCAAAACCTTGCAAAAATAATAATAGAAGATGAAGCGCAAGATTCAAGTTTTACTCAACAAAACCTTATTAAGCTTTTAGGCGGAAAGTATAAAAACATAATCCGCTGCGGTGATATTAATCAGGCAATTACTTCAACATTTACCAATTCTGATGTTAGAGGGTTTAGAGAATTTATAAAAAATTCAAAAAATGTTGAAATGGACAGATGTCAAAGGTGCGCAACGGGGGTTTTGGATTGTGCCAATAATACCGTTAAATTTGCAAAAAGTAAAAATATTAATGCTTTTTCTTCTCTTGTAATGAAGCCTGTTGACGGGGTAAATATTGTTGATAAGAAGGCTGTTTATAAAGAAATTTTTGAAGATGAAGAAGAAGAAAAAAGATTTATTCTAAGTAAAATTCAAGAAATTTTAAAGCACGATAACAGCGCTACTTTTGCGATTTTAACAAGAAGCAATTTTGCAATTAATAAATGGGATGAAATTTTAAAGAATAATTCAATTAAGACTTTTAAAAATTCCGAAAGCCTTATAAATAATCCGATGTATAGAGTGACACTTTTAATTTTAGAATTTATTGTTAATCCTTATGATTTAAAATTAACAAATAAAATTGCGCTTGAATTATTTGAGCTTGGAAAATATGATTATAATGCTGTTAAGTATGCGCAAAACCTTGATAGGGCAATATTTTTAAAGGATGATTATGAAGAGCAATTTTTTTGGGATATGAATTATTTTTTATTAAAAACAAATTTTTCAATTTATGACTTAGTTTGGGATATCTCTTCTTATTATTTTTCAAAAAGCGCTGATAGCGTAAATATTCCTTTAATTTGCGCAATTGCTCAAAAAATCAGCAATACTCAAAAGACTTTTGAAAATACCGTAAAAAAATTAAGAGAAATTCAGTATAAGAACAATTTTTCAAATATTAAATTTTTTCAAAATGATGATAACACGAAAAAAGCTTCAACCGTTCAAATTATGACCCTTCATAAATCAAAAGGAGATGAGTTTGATTATGTCTTTATACCCGAGATGACACAGGAAAATTTGTGTTTTAATATAAATGAGTATAAATTAAAAGAAAATTCAAAATTTATTCAAAAGGTTAAAAAAGAGCCTAAAAGCGAGTTTGAACTTAAAGAAGAAATAATTGAAGAAAATTTCAGGCTTATTTATGTCGGTATTACAAGAGCCAAAAAAAAGCTCTATTTAACAAGCGCAAACAGGTATAAATATTTTTCAAAAGTTAAGGATTATAAGCCTTGCGGTTTATTGGAAGGATTGGACGAAATTGAAGCTAAGGAGGTATATTGCGAAGTTTAGATACTTTTAGCGCAAACTCCTTAAAAGTTTTAGAGCGTGATTTTGAAGAATTTAAAAATAAATATATTTATAACCTTACTCTTTTTAAAAGGGATGAAAGAGCGCTTTTGGGGCAAAAATTTCATAGTTTAATTTGCGCTTATCTGAAAAATTTTGACACTCAAAAGATGATACTTGAACTTAATGAAAAAGAAAATAATATTTGGCTGAAATTAAAAGAAAAACTGGAAGATAAGAAAAATAATTTTATTGAAACAGAGTATTCTTTTTTGGTAAAATGCGCCTTAAATAATAGAGCCGATAAACCCTATTACCTTACAGGCAGGTTTGACGCTATTTATAAAGATATCGAAGGGTATGTAATTTATGATTGGAAAACTCTTAATTTACCCTCTAATCCTTATGAGGACTTGCAGAGCGTAGTTTATTTATATTGCGCAAGTATAATTTTTAATGATACAAATATAAAAATGCGCTATTTTTCAATTGAAAAGCTTGATTTTATTGACGTTGAATTTAAAAGTCAAACGTTTTACAAACAAAGAACAGATAAAGTTATAGAAAAATTACATCTTCTTAACAACTTGAATTAATAAGCTCGCAAAGTTCATCACTTACAATTTTCATTGCTTTATTAAGCTCAATATCTTTTTTTAATTTTTCATGCTGATAGATAATTGTTGTATGGTTTTTGTTAAATTCTTTAGCTATTACATTAAAACTCAAGTCTAAAAGCTCACGAGAAAGATATATTGCATATTTTCTTGCTTTTACAATTTCACCTGCTCTGGCGGTTGAAGTAATTTCTTTTTTATCAATTTGGAAATATTTTGCGCAAGTTGTAATTATATCGTCAACGGTTATTTTTTTCTTTTTTTCGTCAAGTTTTAAAAATTCCCTAACTTTATCAACGCTAAGTTCAATTCCTTCTATTGAAGCAATTGCGCTTGCTTTATTGTATGCACCTTCAAGCTCTCTTATGTTTGAATTAAATTCCCTGGCCAAAAACTCCGCAACTTCATCCGAAATCGGAAATTCCGATAAAATTGCATGACGTTTTACAATTTCTTTTCTTGTTAATAAATCAGGGATGGTTATATTTGCTTCTATTCCCCACTCAAAACGGCTTCTTAATCTGTCGGGGATTTTTTCAAAAGCACTCAGGGGTCTATCGGAAGCAAATACAATTTGTTTTCCGGCATGGTATAATGCGTCAAAAGTGTTGAAGATTTCTTCTTCCGTCCTTTGTTTTCCATCTATCCATTGAATATCGTCGATTAATAAAACATCAACGTGTCTGTGCATATCTCTGAATTTACGCATTTTTTCATTCAGCTCAAGTGGGCTTTTACAGGTGTTTAAAGATTCTATGAGCTTATTTCCAAATTCTTCCGCTTTTGTATATCTTATTTTTAAATTAGGAAAATTTCTTAAAATTTTATGCCCTATGGCATGCATAAGATGTGTCTTACCAAGACCGACAGAGCCTGAAATAAACAAAGGGTTATATTTTTGCCCCGGGGCGTCTGCAATAGCCTGCGCAATTTTATAGGCAAGACGGGAATTTTCACCCTCTACAAAATTTTCAAAAGTATATTTTAAATTTAAACCGCAAAAAGAATGCATTTGAGCAAGATTTTCCATTTTTTGCGCCGTCGGAAGATGTTCTTTTTGCTCTGTTGTCGGTTTAGTTGCTTTTTTCTTTTTAATTGTTTCATCTAAAACAAATCTTACCGCCCTTTTTATTTGAGTAATTTCAAAAAGGGTTTCTTCTACTTCTTTAAGATATTTTTGCTGTAAAACCGCAATACCAAAACTTTGAGAACTTTTAATCAGAAATATTCCGTTGTTTGTATCTTGCAGTAAAGGCAGTGCAGGTTCAAGCGAGGTTATCCACGGCTTAACAAAAGCAGGAAGCTTGTTTTCAAGAACACTTATAAACTTTTCCCAACTTTCTTTTTCAACTTTATCTTGCATGTACTAAACCGCCATTCCTAATATCTCAACCTTCCATAAACTTATCATGCTTATTGTTTAATTTTATTACAAAAACAGAATATAGTAAAGGTTGTTTTAAAGTGCGCAATAAATTAATGCGGATATAAGCGCTGTATGTTAGGGTGGAGGATTGGTATGAAGCAGACCTTGATAAACGGTGGACTAAAATCCACCCTACGGATACAGTGAGAAATTATAATTGCAGGGTAGACTTTAGATAAACTGTAATTGTAGGGTAGACTTTAGTCTACCATCCTACCCGCCGCATCATCGGCAATGGTAAACTTTAATTTTAATACTTACCCACCACACAATCTCCCAAACATAACCCTAAAATTAATTATCATGCTAAAATAAAAACAACAGACTATTTTAAGGTAAAATTATGTCAATTGAAAAAGCAAGAGAATATCTCAAAAAATTCAATATTCAAGATAGAATCAGGGAATTTAGCGTTTCATCAGCCACAGTTGAGCTTGCCTCTCGTGCTCTTAATTGCGAAGAAGCAAGAATAGCTAAAACCCTATCTTTTAAAGTTGATGAAAAACCGATTTTAATTGTTGCTGCGGGTGATGTTCGAGTTGACAATTCAAAATATAAAAACTTTTTTAAGACAAAAGCAAAAATGCTAACTCTTGAAGAGGTTGAACCGAAAATCGGGCATGCAATAGGCGGTGTATGTCCTTTTGGAATTAATGAAGGTGTTAAAATATATCTTGATAATTCCTTAAAGCGCTTTAAAAGTGTTTTTCCTGCCTGTGGAAGTTCAAACTCGGCAATCGAGCTTACAATTGAAGAGCTTGAAAAATATTGCCCTTTTGAAGCTTGGGTTGATGTTTGTAAAAGCCGAGCTTTAAATTAAAAAATAATAACTTATCATCCTATACAAATAAACTTAATCAAACAGGTAATGTTATCTTTTAAAAAATATCTCAAAATAAATTATCAAGATTTATAAGGAGATAAAAATGAGATTTAGTATTATTAAAAGAGAACCTTCTTACTTTTTTGAAAATATCCACGAAGACCTAAACAGATTTTTAAAAGACACTTTTGGGGATATGGAATTTATTGATAAAGAAAACATGCCCTTATATAGAGCTTTTCGCCCTGCTGTTGAAATAAAAGAAAAGAAAGACCAATACAGATTAAAAGTTGAACTTCCGAACGTTCAAAAAGAAGATATTGATGTTGAACTTAATCAAAACGCAATTTCAATTAAAGCGGAATCTAAATTTGAAGAATGTAAGGAAGATGAAAATATTAAAACATCAGAATTTAGATACGGCAAATTTACCCGTGTAATTCCTTTTGAACATGAAATTGACCCCGAGAGGGCTAAAAGTGAATTTAAAAACGGAATTTTACACATCGAACTCCCTAAAGTTCACGAAGATAAAAAAGAAGACATTAAAAAACTAAAAATAGATTAATTTTTGCCTTCTTTTGATATCATGTTTCTTTATTTTTATTTATATATAAACCACCCTAAAAAGAACCTTTGTTTATAAGGTTCATGGTGGTTTTTTATTTTAGCCTATAAAAACATTTGTCTTTCTTTTGTTATTTAAATGAGCTTTTTCATATATATCATCAAGAGTATTATTTAAATAATCAATCATTTCAGGATGATTATTTTTTATACACATATCAACTATAAGATTATAAAAGTTAAGAATATCCTTTGTTTCAACTCCCTGCACGGGTATTACAATGAATTGACTTTTCTGTGATACTATTGTGGGTTTTAAAGTAAAGAGTTTTATTTTAGAAGAGTTAATATGGCTGATTGCATTTACCAAAGAAGCTATCATTCTTTCATCTTTAATCATTTTATCAGGCAGAGGGTAGGCATCCTGCTCCTGATTAAGTGCACCAAATAAATACATAATATTTAATTGCAGCAAACTTGCAACTTCATCAGAAAAACCGGGGTTTTGTTTATCATATTCAGTAGATGTTTGCTCCTGTGTTCTTTCAAAATATTTAATATGTTTTGGATTAACATTAAATACTTCATCTATTGGTCTGATACTATATGCGCATTTTCCGCAATAGCGCCCGTCAGGGTTTCCGTTTTCTCTTGCAAATTCTGCTACAGCTTCTCTTGCTTGATTTGCAACAATATTATAAACATAAATTCCATCTTCAGAATTTGTATTATTAAGATAGTTAAATATCGGGCTGTTGGAATATTCCCAACCGTCAGTTAATGCTTTTGACCATTTTTCTTTTGCCCAGGAGTTTCTTTTCCAAAATTCTTCTAAAATTGAATTTTGCTTTTCGTTTGTATCCTGTGCCATAGTTAATTGGGCTTCGTTAATTTTTGTATTATATTTTCTAAAAAATCTTGTTAAATATTTTTTAACGCTTTGACCTTCTTTTGTATTATTCCAAGCATACAAAAGCGCTCTTGTACATTTATCTTTTTGCTCCGGGTTATTTGCAAAATATTCTTTTTGTCTTTTTGATATTTCACTGCATTTTTCAGGATGACTTGAATAATATTCTATAAGCCCGTCGGAAATATGTTTCTTATGAGCTTCAGAGAGTTTACCCGATGGAATTATAACCGCTTCACCTTCTGCCAGTTGTACTTTTGCCTCAAGTGCCTGTCTTTTTTTAAGACTTAAGGTGTCGGTAAATTTTTTATTATAATCTTTATCCGATAACTTTAAAACTTTTGAATAACGAATAGACATTAAAGGAATATTCAGCTTTTTTGTTAATGTGTAATAGAGTTTTGTTGTTTTATCGCCTTTTGAATTTTCGGCAATATAATTATCTAAGTCGTTTAGCGAAAGCCCTTGACCGTAATATAGCTTTATTAACTGCAAGGTTAAATCTTCATCAGGCGAAAATACATTTGATTTTCCCTGTTGAAACTCATCAATAAAACTATCTTTTCTTGCTGTAACATCATAAGAAGATAAAACATCTTTAAATTCAGGATATTTTTCTTTAAGTTCATCCAAGCTGAAACAATCTAAGACACCTTTATATCTTGCATTATGAATATCACAAAGGGTTTTATTATTCGGATTTTTATTATCAAGCTCTTTTTTAATATCTTCTTTAATTTTCAAATTAGGATAATCGCTATCTTCAAGCTGTTCATAAGTTTTAGATAAATCAAGGCTGTAACCTCCTAAAAAAGCAAGATAGTCTTTTGTTGAAGGTATTGAAGCATAATTTATATTTGATGTATTAAAAGTTATATTTTTATCTTGTTTTAATTGTTTTGATTTTAAATTTTTAAAATTATCAAATTGAGATGTAATTATAGAATTTGCAATTTTCATATTTTTACTAAATAACCTAACAAGTGACAAAAAGTATAAAACATGTAATACAATGGTTTTGCTATAAATGTAACAAAAGTTAATATTACGTTTATAGTAAAAATCCTCTTGTATAAAGCTTTTCTAATCTTTATGGGCTATTTTTTCATGTAGACACTTACGTAAATATTTTTTTATGATATAATAAGACAAAAGTTGTTAGTTGTAATAATTTCGCTAGGAGGTTCTTATGTCAGTTTCAACTCAAGACGCTAAAACACAAACTCCAATTAAATCAAAATTTAATGATGAGTTTCAACACTACCTCAAAAAACAATGTTTAAAAACTACGTTCAACGGATTAGAATTAGAAACATTCGGTTGGTACAAAAAAGTCCTCGGACTGGTTTAAAAACAAAAAGACAAAATTAAAAAAATGGGTCGCAAAAAAGCCCATTTTTTTATTTAACTCCCTATTTCTAATTTATTACAGCACATCAACTTTTAAAATATTTTTTGGAATTAAGAATGTTTTTTGAAAACTGTATAACCTCTTTTTTAAATTTAATTTATAAACAAAATTGTCTGATTTGTAATTGTGCAAAAGTTGACAATTTTTTGTGCAAAACCTGTTTAAAAGATGTTCATAATTTATCGAGTTTTGCACATAGAGTTTATAAAAATATTCCGATATATAGCGCTTATATTTATAGCGGAAGTATTAAAAAATTAATTCAACTTTTAAAGTTTTCACACAAAAAGCAAGCTTCAAAAGTCTTGTCGCAGTTATTGTTCGACTATTTTAAAAAGCTGGATTTAAATAAAGATTTTATAATTATCTATCCAAATACATATTTTATTAAGTCTTTTTCAAGAGGCTATAATTATATGTATTTATTAGCTTTAGAATTTTCAAAGCTGACAGGGTTTAAGGTTGAGAAAAATTTAATTAAAAAGATTAAATATACAAAGCCTCAATATCTTGCAAAAAACAGACATAAGAATATTGAAGGAAGTTTTAAAATTAATAAAAAAACAGCTCAAAAATATAAAGATAAGAATATTTTAATTATTGATGACATAACTACATCGGGCGCAACTTTAGAAGAAATTATAAATTGTTGTTTGGATAACAATTTAAATAGTCTTATCTGTTTAACAATTTCAAAAACTGTTTAATTAATTATTTAATACCTTGTGCAAAAGTTGTTCAATTTTTTCATAAGTTTTGCACATGTAAAAATTCAATCATATCAACTCTTTTAACACCTTTTGCACAAATATACACTCTTTATTATAGATTATTACTTTTTTATATAAATATATATTTATTTATATAATATAATTTTGTAGTGCAAAGAAATTTAAATTTTCTAAATAGAAATGTTGTATATGTTTTTCTGTTTATACTATAATACTTGGAGAATAACTAACTTAAAGTGGAGAAATTGCCTGTGGAAATAGTTTTAAATAAAGAAGATTTCTCAAACGGGATAAAAATTGTAGAAAAGATTACTGCACAAAAAGCCATTCAACCTATACTTTCAAATATTTTAATTGAAACAATATCAAATGACAGAGTTAAATTTTGTGCGACAGATTTAAACCTTGCAATAAATTACAAAACTTCTGCTGAAGTTGTTGAAGGTGGCGCAATTACTTTAAGTGCAAAAAAAATATCTGAAATTGTTTCAAAAATATCTTCAACAAATATCAGTCTAAAAGTTGAATCAGATACGGATAATATCAAAATTAAAGGCGGAAAAACCGTTTTTGATTTAATAGGTTTAAATGCTTCCGAATTTCCGAATGTAATTGACACGCAAGACAATGAAGAATACAAAACTATAACCGTAAACAAAAATGAATTTTCAAAATCAATTAAACAGGTAATTTTTGCGGTTTCAACTCAAGAAACGCAAGCTGTTTTAACAGGTGTTTGTTTTACGGTTGAAAACAATATTTTAGAACTTGCCGCAACTGATGGAAACAGATTAACAAGGGTTCAAAAACAAATTGAAGCACAAGTTGATGAAGCAATTAATTTCATTGTTCCGGCTAAAACACTTAGCGAAGTTCAAAGAATTTCATCAATTGTTGATGATGAAAACATTACTTTAAAAATTAAGAAAAATAAAATTTTATTTGAATTTAAAGATTTGGCTTTTCAATCAAGACTGATAGATGGAATTTATCCCAAGTATCAGCAACTTATTCCTTCTGCAAGTGATAAAAAAATTGTAATTGATAGAGCAGAGTTAATTAACTCAATTGAAAGAGTATCAATTATGGTTAACGAAAGAACAAACGTTGAAAGGTTTAAATTCACACAAGGGCAGCTCGAGATAATGGCAGATACTCCGGAAGCAGGTAGTTCTAAAGATTATATTGATGTACAATATGATTTTGACGATATGTTAACGGCATTTAATTACAAATATGTGTTAGATGGTTTGAAAAATATGGATTCTAAAAATATTGAAATTGAAATTTCCGATGTTTTAGCTGCCTCAATTTTCAAACCGCAGGAAGATAGCAGTAACTATATTTGTTTAATCATGCCTGTTAAAGTTCAATAGGTAATATTATGAAAGTAAGTGTTAAAACTCCCGCTACAATTGCTAATTTAGGTTCAGGCTTCGACTCGTTCGGTTTAGCTTTACCTTTATATAATATTGTTTCTGTTGAAGAAACAGTACTACCGGGGTCAGGAATTGAGATTAATATAATCAATGAAAAAAATAACGAAAACTCAAGCCTTGTAAATGTTCCAACAGATAAAAACAATATTGTTTATAAAGCAATTGAGCTATTATATAATTTTATCGGACAAGTTCCAAATGAATTAAAAATTACAATTAAAACCGAAATCCCAATTTCAAGAGGTCTTGGTTCATCCGCTTCCGTTATTGTAGGTGGTTTAATTGCAGCAAATGAGCTTTTGGGGCATCCTGCCGATAAAAAGGTTTTAATGTCTATTGCGACAGAGATTGAAGGTCATCCCGATAATATAACCCCTGCTTTTGTAGGTGGAATGACTTTTTCAAGCTGGGAAGAAGACGGCTCTGTTATATATAGAAAACTTCCTTGGAATGATGATTGGAAATTAATGGTTTGTATTCCTGATTATGAACTTAATACAGATATTTCACGTTCCGTATTACCTAAAGAAGTTCCAATGAAAGACGCTATCTATAACTTAAAAAGAACGGCAATGTTTGTTGATGCTCTTTATACAAAAGATGAAGAACTTTTAAAACTTGCTCTTAAAGATAAACTTCATCAACCTTACAGAGAAAAACTTGTCCCCGGACTTGTTGATATAACTAACAATTTAAAACATACAAACGGCGTTATAGGAACGGTTTTATGCGGGGCAGGGCCTTCAATATTAATTATTTATAACGGTATCGGTGTTTCTGAAATTAAAGAAATTGTAAGTAATACATGGAATTATTTTAATGTTAAAACAAACTTTTTAAATCTTCCGATTGAAAAAGAAGGCGCTATTAAGATTTTTTAAAAAATAGAATTAGATTAAGGATTTTATAAAAGAGTGCCAGAGTATAAAAAGAAGAAAATAAAAGGCTGTTGAATAAAAATGTTTAAATTTGATTGCATAGTAGTCGGGGCAGGTCATGCGGGTATAGAAGCTTCAATTTCAGCTGCAAGGCTTGGTGCTAAGACACTTTTAACAACTCTAAATATTGATAATATCGGTTTAATGCCCTGTAATCCTGCGGTTGGCGGGCCTGCAAAATCTAATCTTGTTAGAGAAATTGACGCACTGGGCGGTGTTATGGCAGAGCTTGCAGATAGTACCTATATGCAGCTAAAAACGCTTAATTCTTCAAAAGGTCCTGCTGTTCGAGCTTTAAGAGCGCAATCAGATAAAAGAGAATATAAAAACCTTGCCCGTCATTATATTGAGCAGGAAGAAAATATTACTCTGAAACAAACGCAAATTGTTGATTTAATTGTTAAAGATAATGCGGTTATTGGGGTTGTTGATGAATTAGGAGTAGAATACCATGCGCCTTGTGTAATTTTAACAACAGGTACTTGTTTAGAAGGTAGAATTTATATCGGTTTAAAATCATACCCTTCCGGAAGATTAGGAGAAAGAAGCGCTATTGGTTTATCGGACGCTTTAAGAAAGCTTAATTTAAATGTTAGAAAGCTTAAAACAGGTACACCCGCAAGGGTTGACGGAAGAACAATAGACTATTCTAAGCTTGAGTTGCACCCGGGTGATACAGTTGTTGATAACATGCCTCGCTTTTTCAGCTTTAAACCCAATAGACCCATAAGAGAACAATACCCTTGTTATCTGACAAAGACAAATGAGAAAACTCATCAAATAATTAAAGATAATCTCCAATTTTCACCGCTTTATAGAGGCTTAATAACAGGTGTAGGCCCGAGATATTGCCCAAGTATTGAAGATAAAGTCGTAAGATTTGCGCATAACCCTTCGCACCATATTTTTATTGAACCTGAAGGAAAAGACACTTATGAAGTATATATTCAGGGTTTTTCAACAAGCCTGCCTATTGAAGCACAATTTCAGATGATACATTCACTCCCCGGGTTAGAAAATGTTTCTGTTATAAAACCTGCTTATGCTGTTGAATATGATAGTGTATGTGCGCTTGAATCAGATTATGGGTTAATGACAAAAAAAATAAAAGGTTTATTTTTAGCGGGGCAAATTAACGGAACATCAGGCTATGAAGAAGCTGCAGCTCAAGGACTTGTTGCAGGAATTAATGCAATTAACTATCTTCAAAACAGGGATTATATTAAGCTTAATCGTGCTAATTCATATATAGGTACACTTATTGATGATTTAATAACTAAAGATATTGATGAACCTTATAGAATGCTTACTTCAAGAAGTGAATACAGGCTTATTTTAAGGCAGGATAATGCGGATTTAAGGCTAATGGAGCTTGGATACAGCGCAGGGCTTGTTAGGGAAAGCGATATTCAAAGAAAAAGGTTTAAAGAAGAATGTATAAAAGAGCAATTTGAGCGCTTAAAGGAATTTAAAATAAGTGCTAATTCAAAAAATCGTGAAATATTGGAAAAATACCATGAAAGCTTAGAGCTTGGAAGTTCTGCTCTTAATCTTTTAAAGCGCCCTAATGTTGATTATAAAATTTTAAAAGAGTTAGGTTATAAATCAAATATTGAAACGTCAGACACGTATTTAATTCGTGATATTGAAGAACAAGTTGAAGTTTTAATTAAGTATGAAGGCTATATTAAGCGCCAGCAGGAGCAAATAGATAATCAAACAAAAACGGATAATATTAAAATCCCTGATAGTATTAATTATGATGAAATTAAACAGCTCTCGACAGAGTCAAAAGACAAGTTGAAAAAAATTCGCCCTAAAACTATCGGACAGGCTTTAAGAATAGGCGGGGTTAAACCTGCTGATGTGTCGGTTTTGATGGTTTTAATTGAACAGCATAGATTG
This sequence comes from Candidatus Gastranaerophilales bacterium, assembly GCA_947587615.1. GTDB lineage: Bacteria > Cyanobacteriota > Vampirovibrionia > Gastranaerophilales > Gastranaerophilaceae > RUG14156. The sequence goes on from CANPYC010000021.1 coordinate 22,258, forward strand.
CATAATTTAAATAAATAATAAGAGTTTATTTAACTCATGGTAATTTTGCTGAATGTATGCTTGTTTTAAGTGTAATGGTAGACTAAAGTCTACCCTACAGTGGGGAATTATAATTGTAGTTTTAAGTGTAATGGTAGACTAAAGTCTACCCTACGATGGAGAATTATAATTGTAAGGTAGACTTTAGTCTGCCATCTTTGAAACTATAGTGGAAGCTATAATTGTAGGGTAGACTTTAGTCTACCATCCTAAAACCTGACTTGCGGGCTTTTGATTTTTAACTTAGAGTATGGTGACTTTAGTTATAAATGGCAGGCTGAAGTCTACCCTGCGGTTCTAGCTAAAATCCGCTGTAATGACAGTAGGAGTAGATGTTCCAAGCTCAAAGATTACCCTGAGCATATTTACTCTTGGTAGTCTTTTTAAATTTATTAAATTTCCCCTTTGTAATCAAAGCAAAAACTTTATTACATTCTTCAAACACTCACCATAAAATTTATAAATTTCAATTTTGTTATTTTCCAAAAAATTTGGGAATTAACAAAATATAAACCGAAGGAAGTAGGCGAGGCTATGTCAATCAACGCAATTACAAGTGTTTCTATATATGAGTATTATTATACCATTAATGAAAATAGTAAAAAGAAACAAGAATCCATACTTGCCGATGAAATGAAAAAATATGGCTTAACACCTACTGATAATGAATCGTTAAATTTAGCTATGTTAAACCGTGCTAAGCGTTCTGAAAATCAAGATAATATTTCATCAAGTCAAGAAGTTCCAAAGTCACAAAGACCTTGGGCAGATTTAATGTACCAATTAGGCATAAACTTTAACGACAACCCTAGGGATGATATACAAGATATAAAGGATGAATTAGAAAAATTAACCCGAGGAATTGACGATGATGAGTTAAATAAAGAAATTGACGATCTTGAAAAATATGTCGAAAATCTTTATTTGAATTTTGAACAAAGTTATTCGACAAATATTGATTCAAGCACTGTTTTAAGTGCTCAATTAAATAGTCTTTCAATTATAAATAAGGCTAATTTATATTAACTGTCTTTTTATATTCTAAAGCACGAGCTTGCCTTTGTGCTAAAGCCCCATTTTCCATGCAATCCCATTTCAGAGTTTTGATGTTATTTAAAGGATTTTTGGAAGCTTCTTCAAAGTCTTTCAAAAGTCCTTTTTTATTGTATGCTCTCCAAACTTGTTTAAATGCGCCTAAGTTAGCGCCTTTTTGTTCGGTTTCAACTAAAAAATCAAATAAAGAATCGTCATATCTTGATAAAATACTTTGAACCATATCCCATTCAATGCTTGATGGGCGCATTGTTATACCAAGTTTATGCAGGTTTTTTTTAAGGTAGTTCATCCTATTTTCAAGCGTTTTTTTATCAAACCTTTCATACCTCTCAAACGGTGTTTGCGCTTTTGGAATAAATGTTGAAGTTGATATAACTATCTCAAAACCTCCGCCGTTTTTCTTTATTTGAGACTTTATTTTTTTACATAATTCAACTAATTGCTCGATATCTTCCTGTGTTTCTGTCGGAAGTCCAATCATGGTATAAATTTTAAGACTTTTTAAACCGTTTTTTTGAGCAATGTTAATAGTGTTCAATAGCTGCGCTTCATTCAAGTCTTTTTTAATTAAATCTCTAAGTCTTTGACTGCCTGCTTCAAGCGCTATTGTAGCACTTTGAGCGTGACATTTTACCAGAGTTTTAATTAAATTTTCGTTTGTTAAATCAGCCCTAAGAGAAGAAATTGATAGTTCAATATCTGTGCTATCTGCTTTTTTTGAAATATAATTAATAATATCGTCAAATTTTGGATGTCCCGCCACATAAGCCCCTAAAAGGGCAATTTTATTTGTATATTGAAGCCCTAAATCAATTGCTTCAATAATTTTATCATAAGGCGCAAAGCGTGTCGGTAAATTTAGCCAGCTTGCAATACAAAAATTGCACATTTTAGGGCAGCCTCTTGAAACCTCCACTATAAAAGTATTGCTAAAATAGCTTTTAGGGGATAGTATCGGCGTATAAACCGCTTCATTATTCAGATTGTCTCTTGTTAGGATAATTTTTTCTTTTTTATAAGCAGGTACATAAATTCCTTCTAAGTTTGATAATTCTTTTAATTTTTCGCTTCTTGACAGTCCGTTTAATAACTTATTGTTTTTTAAAACCTCAAAAGCATTATCTAAAGCGCATTTTTCACCGATTGAAATAAAATCAAAAAATTCTTCAAAAGGAAAGGGATTTGAAGCTAAAACAGGTCCGCCCGCAAAAATTAAAGGGTCATCCTCGCTTCTTAGAGAAGCTTTTAGAGGAATTTCATATTTATTTAAAATTTTTATAACATTAAAAATATCAAATTCAAAACTAATTGAAAAACCGATACAATCAGCGTTTTTTGGAGGATAAGGAGTTGAAGCGGAGTCTGAATAAAGCCTTAGAATATTAATATCCGATTTTAAATCAAATTCCTTAAAAATATTCAAATATCCTAATGACGAGAGCGCAAAGCTTTCGCAAGCGGGATATGCCAAATACATATTAAGCTTTATATCTTCTTTTTTTGGTCTTTTATATAAAAATATTTCTTGCTGCATATTATTGCTTGTTATTTATTCGATTTAAGTACAGTTCATCAACCAAAACGCAAATAGCGCTTGCAATTGCAGGGGATAGAATTACTCCCCAAAAACCCAAAAATCTTGCACTTATTAAAAGGGCAACAATTATCATTAAAGGGTGCATATTTAAAAGTTTTCCAAAAACAATTGGTCTTAAAAGCTGATTTTGCGCCCATTGAGCAACCATATAAACTAAAAAAGTTAAAATTACAAATAAAAATCCGTCAGGAATACTTGTAATTAAGCCTAAACCAATTGCAATTGCAGGACCGACAACGGGAATAATATCAAACAAGCCTGTTATAAAACCCAATAAAAACGCATGGGAATTATGTAAAAATAAAAGTCCTATTGTTGTAAGTGCACCTACAAAAGCCATTGCGATACCTTGCGCAAAAACATAATTACCTACTTTTTCAGATATATTTTCCAATATTGATAAAGCTTTTTGTTTTGATTGCGGAGGGAAAAATTCAATAAATTTATCTTTCAACCTTTTTTCATCATAAGAAAGATAAAACACCATAATTGCAATGGCTAGGGTTGTTGTTAAAAAATTTGTTATCCATTTACCAAAAACGATTGAATTTTCAATAATACTGTGTGCGCCTTGAGCAAGCGGTTCTTTTAGAGATTCAAAAGTAATAAAAGAAGATACTTCTCTGTTAAATATTTTAAAATTTAAAATTTTATCGATACTATCAATTAAATTTGGAAAATTGTTTGCAAGATTAACTGCTTCTCTAACGCTTATTGTAATCAAAGGAACGATAATTAAAAAACTTGCAAGAATTAAAGCAAAAAGAATAAGCGTAACCGCCCAAACCCTCGGGATTTTTTGCTCCATTTTATTTATAATCGGATTAATTGCGCAGGTTATAACAAAAGAAGCAAAAAGCATCAGTAAAATATCAAGAGAGAAAATTGAAAGAGTAATAATACTAATGATAATTAAAAAAGTTATTATGCTTCTTAGGGTTATTATTCTTTGATTTTCCATTTTTAAATCCTTTAAATTTAAAAGTTAATAATATTTATGTTATAATCAATTTTGAAAATTATCAAGCCCGACTATATAAAAAGGTAGACTAATAAAATGCACCAAGAGAACAAAAACCGAGAAACCAAAAAAGTAAATCAAAACATTAAACCTCTAAACACAAAAAGGAACGAAAAAGGCAACCTTGAAATCTCAGGTGTTGACCTTGTCGAACTGGCTAAAACCTATAAAACTCCGCTTTATGTTATGGATGAAGTTACGCTAAGGCAGATGGCGCAAGATTATAAAGACGCTTTTTCAAAATATGAAAAAACCCGCATTCTTTTTGCTTCAAAAGCTCTTATGACAAAAAGCATAGCAAAAATTTTTTCTAACTTCGGTTTTGGTTTTGATGTTGTTTCAATGGGCGAAATTTACACCCTTTTAAGTTCGGGGATTGGCCTTTCAAAAGTTTCTTTTAACGGGAATAATAAGTCAATTGAAGAAATAGAGTATGCAATAGATAATAATATTGACCATTTTAGCGTTGATAATTTCTTGGAACTGAAATTAATTAATGACTCAGCGAAAAAGAAAAATAAAGTTCAAAAAATTCATCTTAGAATTACTCCGGGGATTGAATGTCATACGCATGAATATATTAAAACAGGGCAGATTGACTCAAAATTCGGTTTTGATTTACCAAAAGTCGATTCAGCACTTGAACTTATTTTAAAAGAATATAAAAACCTCAATCTTGTCGGTTTGCATGCCCATATCGGCTCTCAAATTTTTGAAAAAGATGTTTATAGTGATGAAATAAGCGTTTTATTAAAAGAAATTAAAAGGTTGAATGATAAATTTAATATTAACCTAAATGAAATAAATATCGGGGGCGGGCTAGGTGTCACTTACGTTGAAGAGGATAACCCTTATAGCGTTTTTGATATAGCGGATACTGTTATTAAATCGATTAAAGATAATTGCGCTAAATTAAATCTTGAATATCCGCTTTTATATATTGAACCGGGCAGGTCTTTAGTTTGCAGCTCCGGTTTTAGCCTTTATACAATTGGAAGCATAAAAACAATTGAAGGAATAAGAAAATATGTAGCTATAGATGGCGGTATGGCAGATAACCCAAGACCTTCAATGTATCAAGCAAAATATAGTGCCGAAATTGCAAATAATAAGAAAAATGCTAAAAAAGAAACCCTAACAATTGCCGGAAAATTCTGTGAATCAGGGGATATTTTAATAAAAGATATAGAACTTGATGAAGCAAAGCAAGGTGATATTCTTTGTGTTTATGATACGGGAGCTTATTGCTATTCTATGTCATCAAATTATAACAGAATATTAAAACCCGCAATGGTTTTAATTAATCAAGGCAAGGTTGATACGATTATTAAAAGGCAAACCTTAGAACAATTGATTGAAAACGATGTTCTTTTGGACAGATTAAAATAATAGAGGATAAATATGAATTTTTCAAATCTTGATATTAATTTATTAAATCAACTGCAAAACTTTTTTAATGAGATGGATAGAACCGCACTTGCAGTCAATATTTTTGAAATATGTGTTTTAGCTTTTATTCTTTATTATCTTTTTAAACGTTTTATAAAAGGAACGCAGAGTGAGAATTTAGTTCGGGGTTCTTTGGTTTTAATTGTAATGTGGGGAATTTCAGAGTTTTTAATAAGAATACATCTTAATATCTTTGGTGTATTTTTAAAAACCCTTGTTTCCATTGTTTCATTTGCTTTAATTGTAATTTTTCAACCCGAACTCAGGCGCTTTTTGGGTTATATCGGTCAGGGGAATTTATTTGAAAAACTTTTTTTAAATTCCAATTCTGAATTTGCAAATGAAAAAAAAGTAGATATTGCACGTGAACTTATTGAAACAATTAAATATCTTTCAAAATCTAAAACAGGCGGATTAATTGTTTTACAAAAAGATATAACTTCTCTTGCTCAATCGGATGTTGGGGTTAAATTAAATGCAGATATTTCTCAAGAACTTTTATTAACAATATTTTTCCCAAAAACCCCTTTGCATGATGGTGCTGTTGTTATTAGGGATAATAAAATTATATCAGCAGGAGTATTATTACCGCTAACGGAAGACCCCAAGCTTTCTTGGAGATACGGAACAAGACATAGAGCGGCAATCGGAGTATCTGAAGTTTATCCTGATTGCGCTTGTATTGTAGTATCTGAAGAAACGGGAGATGTCAGCGTTGCAATAGATGGTATACTTAAAAAATATGATGATTTAGGAAAATTAAAAGCGGATTTAACAAGGATTTTAGGCTATAAGCAGGAAGAAGAAAAACCGCATGAGAAAAACTTTATAAAATTTGATAATATTTTCGGGAAAAATCAATAAGGCTAAGAGTCAAAGACCAAGGGTTAAAAAAGGGGTAAGGAGTAAATAAATAATTATGCCATCAAATGAGCTTATTGAAGAAAATAAAAAACCTGTCGAGAGAAAAAAGTTTGTTTTAAAAAAAAGACAAGCGCCGATTGAAAAAACCCAAAAAAAAGATTATATAGTTAAATATGAAGAAGAGCTGAACCCCTCACAGCTTGAAGCGGTAACAACAAAAGACGGTGCAATTTTAGTTGTAGCAGGGGCAGGAACGGGTAAAACAAAAACTCTTACCTATAGAACGGCAAGACTGATTGAAGACGGCATCAGACCCGAGAACATTCTTCTTTTAACTTTTACTAAAAAAGCTGCAAAAGAAATGTTAAATCGAGCGTCTTTAGTTCTTGATGAAAGGTGCGATAGGGTTATTGGCGGGACTTTTCACAGTTTTTGCAATATGGTTTTAAGAAAATATTCAAACCTTTTAGGCTTAAAAAATAACTTTACGATTATGGATAGCGCCGATTGCGAAGACGTTATAAACCATATAACAAATACGCTTTATCCTAAAAAAGAAAAAAGATTTCCAAAAAAATCAACACTTTTAGATATGTATTCAAAAAGCGTTAATAAAGAAACGCCCACAAAAGAAATAATAGAAAAAGAATACTATAATTTTATTAAATGCAGCGATAAGATTATTGAAATTCACAAAGGCTATGTAAAATATAAAAGAGAAAATTCAATTTTAGATTATGATGACCTGCTTTTATATTTAAAGTTTTTACTTGAAGATAATGACAACATAAGAAAAAAATTATCCAATGAATATAAATATATAATGGTCGATGAATACCAAGACACTAACACCCTTCAAGCGGATATTATTAAGCTTTTAGCAAGCGAACATAATAATATTATGGCTGTAGGAGATGACGCACAAAGTATTTATGCTTTTAGAGGGGCAAATTATAAAAATATTCTTGATTTTCCTTCAATTTTTCCAAATACAAAAATAATCAAGCTTGAGCAAAACTATAGAAGTTCTCAAAATATTTTAAATTTAACTAATGCAATAATATCAAAAGCGCAAACGGGTTATAAAAAAGAATTATTTTCAGATATTACAGACCCAAAAAAGCCCGCTATTATTAGAGCAATTAATTCTCAAACGGAAGCGGAGTTTGTCTGCCAAAAAGTGCTTGAATTGCTGGATGAAGATATTGAACTATCAGATATTGCGGTATTAATCAGAAACGCAAGAATGAGTTTTCAATTAGAAATAGAGCTTTCTAAATATAACATTCCTTTTCAAAAATTCGGAGGCCCGAAGTTTATGGAAGCGGCTCATATTAAAGACATAATTGCTCATTTGAGGGTAATTTTAAACCCTGATGATACAATAAGTTTAAATAGAATACTTTTGCTTTTAAAAGGAATTGGAGCTAAAGCGCTTAATCAAATAATACCTCTTATTCAAGCAAAGAATTATAATCAAAAACTTTTACCTTCCAAGTATTCAACCTCTTTAGAGCCTTTATTTAAGCTGTTAGTTAAAAATGATGAAAATAAATTTTCCCTTCAAGAATTAATTGAAGAAGTTTTGAGGTACTATAAACCGATTTTAAAAGAAAAGTATGACGACAGCCAAAAAAGAGAAAAAGACCTTGAACATTTTTCTTATCTGGCTTCGCAGTATCAAAAACTTGATACATTTTTATCGGATTTAGCGCTTGAACCGCCTGATTTGTCGGTTGAAGGAATGTATAAGAATAATATTAAAGATGATTGTCTTACGATTTCTACAATTCATTCTGCTAAGGGTTTGGAATGGAACAGTGTTTTTATAATAGGTGCGGTTGACGGGAGATTTCCAAGCGCCTATTCATTTAATTCAACGGATGAAATGGAAGAAGAATTAAGACTTATGTATGTTGCAGCTACAAGAGCAAAATCCGATTTATTTATAAGTTATCCTATTGATATGTATGATTATTCTACACAGATGATTTTATCAAAACCTTCAAGATTTTTAGATAATTTGGATGAAGAATTGCTTGAAGTTTGGGATATTGAAGAGGAAGAATAAAAAACCGCTAAACTTGTGATGATGGCAAGATACGGCGGTTTAAGTTTACATCAATTAACAAGGGCGGGGATAATAAAAGGATGAAAGTAGAAATCTCTAGGTGAGCTTCGCTCCACTATGCTTTAAGTTAAAAATCAAAACCCTGTAAGTTAGGCTTTAAGATGGTAGACTAAAGTCTACCCTGCAATTACAATTCTTCACTGTAGTAGTTTTAAGATGGCAGACTAAAGTCTACCCTGCAATTTAATTCCCCGCCGCAGGGTGGACTTTAGTCTGCCGTTTTTTAAAGTTTAACCTGCGGCAATCTTGCTATATATAACTTTTATCTTTATTTTGGCATATTTCAATCATAAAACAATAACTGCAATACATTCTAAAACATAAGATTAGCGAATTACTAAACCCTTAAACATCTTACATTCAAACGCAAATAACAACCCTTAACAGCACAACAATAGTATTAATTTATCAAAACAGCTTTAACTGTTTTACTTCTTCTTTTTTATAAACCTTTTCAAACTTTGAGCGGTTTAACAATTCTTCTTTAATTTTAGCCAGATAAGGGCTGATTTTTCTTTCTTCCCACAAGCCTTTTATCTGTCTTTTTTCGCAATGGCTCAAAAAGAGTTGGTCTTGCGCTCTTGTCATACCGACATATAAAAGCCTTTTTTCTTCTTCCCTCTCATCATAGGATTTAGCCAAATGAAAAGGTAAAATCCCATCCTCAACGCCGACAACAAAAACACACTTAAACTCTAAACCTTTTGAAGCATGCAGTGTCATTAAATTAATTCTGTCTGCTCTTTTATCTAATGTATCTGACGCCCTTAAAAAAGAAACTTCGTGGATAAATTCTTCTTTATTTGAAAATTTCTCAGATAATTCCAGCAAATATTGAAAAATATTTTCTTCAATATTTTTATCTTTATAATTTTCAATTTGAGATTGTATTGAGCTATCATCCTTTAAATTTTTCAACAATTCTCTTATTGCTTTATCTTCAATTAAAAAATTATCCGAAAAATTAGCATAAGGTGCGCCTTTTCTGTTAAGTGCCACAATTAAGGGTTCAAGCTGTGTTTTTGTACGATACAAAATTGCAAAATCGCTGTATGAATAATTTTTTTCATTCTCAAAACCAAAAGCCCTTTTTGAATCCATTGAAAAGAAACTATCTCCCCCGATAAGTCTTTCTATCGTACTTACGACAAATTCCGCTTCAGCGTTTGGTGTCGGGGCTTTATGAATTGTAATTTTTGTATTATTCTTTGATAATTTTGCTTTTAAATCATCACAATCAACAATTAAATTTGTTGCTTCGACTATGTTTTTTGTACTTCTATAATTATTTTTTAAAGTAATTATTTTTGCATCCTTAAAATCTTCGCTGAATTTATCGAAATATTTGGCACTTCCGCCTCTAAAAGAATAAATTGCCTGATTTTTATCCCCTATAACAAAAATATTTGTTTCATCAGTCGCTAAAAGCTTAATTAATTCATACTGATTAATGTCAATATCCTGATATTCGTCAACAAAAATATATTTAAAGCGCTTTTGATATTCTTCTTTGACTTCGCTAAATTCCTTTAACAATTTTAGCGATAAAGTTATTAATTCATCAAAAGTTATAGAGTTTTCGTTCTTTGTATCGTATAATTTTTCTTCAAATTCGCTTATAAGTTTAAAATCGGGTTTTAGATTAATTAAAGCCCCGTTTTGTTTTAATAATTCAAAACAAAAAGAATGAAACGTATTAATTGTTACACCCTTAATATCTTTATTCATAAGCCTTTGAGCCATCTCAAGCGAAGCTTTTTTACTAAACGTTAAAGCTAAAATATTATAAGGGTTAATATTTCTATTCAATACAAGGTTTTCAATTCTTCTTGTTAAAACGCTTGTTTTACCTGACCCGGGGCCTGCTTTAATTAAAATATATTTTGAATTATCCAAAATTGCTTCTTCTTGGATTGAATCAGGGATGACGGTATCAAGAGCTAAATTATCATCAATTTTATATTCTTCAATATCAAGCTTATATTCTTTTTTCTTTTTGGGTTTTGAGGGGGCTAAATTTAGCCCTAATTTTAAATTATAAAAATCCTTTACTTCGCCTTCTTCAAATAATTTAATTATTCCATATTCCCCGTCATAGCCCGCTTGTTTTATTACTTTACCTTCTCTTAACCTAAAAAGTGCTTCACTTAAAATCGGGGATTGCTTTTCTATTAAATTAAGGTCAATATTTTGCAAAATATCAAGCTCGCAACCAAGATTTTGAATTAATCTTTCGTATTCAAGCTCAACCTTTTTAGAGGCTGAACCCACCATCATAATTTCAGCCAATATTTCATTCAAAGGTACTAAAGAAAATACTTCTCCTGCTGTTTTAGGTTTAAAACCCGCTGATATTTCTTCAATTTTTCTGGTCGCAAGTTCTTCTACTCTATATGATACACCTATTGTTAAAGGCTTATGACACACAGGGCAAATTCCTTGTAATTTTTTTGTTTCTGATGACTCTAAACAAACTGCGCATTTTCTATGCCCGTCTTGATGATATTTTCCTTCTTCGGGGAAAAATTCAACCGTTCCAATGTAGCCTTCACCCGTTATTAGAGCGTTTTTTAAAGTATAATAATCGGGATTAATCGAAAACACCGTTGCTTCACGAGCCAATTTAGAAGGCGAGTGAGCGTCTGAATTAGAAACAAGTCTGTATTTATCAAGCTTTGAAACTCTCCAATTCATATAAGGGTCTGATGACAAACCTGTTTCAAGAGCAAAAATATGGTCTTTTAAATCTTCATAGCATTCTTCAATTGAATCATAGCCCGATTTTGAACCTAAAACAGAAAACCATGGCGTCCAGATATGAGCGGGGATTATATAGCTATCGGGGTTTGAATTAAGCACAATTTCAAGTAAATCTCTTGAATTAAGCCCCAGAATGGGTCTTCCGTCCGATTTAATATTTCCTATTGTTTCAAGCTTTTGTCTTAATTTTTGAGCAGACTCAATATCGGGTGAAAAAATAACGTGATGAACTTTTCTTGTTTTATCAAATCTTTTATAAATTGTTGATATTTCAACGCTTAGAATGAATTTTGGAGGAGTCAGGTTAGGATAAGCACTAAAGACTGTTTTTTCAATTTCATCTTTTAATTTAAAAATGCCCCTATCAAGATAATCCAATTTATTTTGAATTTCCAAAAACCACTCCGGATGTGTAAAATCTCCCGTTGATATTAAACTTAAACCCTTTTTTGCTCCCCATAGCGCTAATTGTTCAAGGTTACAATCTTTGCTTGTTGCTCTTGAAAATTTTGAATGTATATGTAAATCAGCGTAAAACATAGCTATAAGTATAGCAATAATAAAAGGTATTTACAACGTTGTAAAATGATTTAAAATTTGTCTAAAGTGCTTTGTTAAATTCATTTGCAAGTTCGATAAATTCTTCTATTATCCCAATTTTTTTTAATTTTGATTTTAAATAGTCGTATAAAGCACTGTCGCTTTTATTAATTACATTATCATATTCATCTTCGCTTATTAAATACATCGATTTAACATGGTCATAAGAATCTTTTTTAGTTTTTCTATAATTAAACTTTTTCTCCGCTAAATTAAGAAGTTTTTTTCTTTTTTCAATATTATTTTCATCAACTCTTCGTATTACTATATCAATATTTACGGAGTTTTGTTTATTGTTGATTTCAAATATCAACAGATTTTGCGATTCAACCCAATCTGAAATTGCTATATTTAATTTTGGATAATCCGCTTCTTTTGGTATAAATCGTATCCAATCGCTGTCTGAGGGCTTTAGACAAAGCTTGTCATCATTTTCTATAATGGATTTTAGAATGTTATAAATTTCATCCTTAAGAGAGCTTCTATATTTATTAATTAAATCAATTGCGGTTTTATGCTGTTTATAAATTTGTATACAAATTTGTTTAAGCTCGTCATTTTCCATTATATCCCTTTCCAACATTTTTTTATAATGAGTTATGAAAATATTAATTTCATTATTTATCTTATCTTGCTTTTCTTCGATTAATTCGCAAATAACATCTCTTATAATTTCGTAGTTTATATAAATATAAGGTTTTTCAACTTCTTCTTTTTTTTCGGGTTTGAGATAAATAAAAAGTTTTTTATAACCTTTTTTGTTCGGATATTTTTCATCAATGTATTGTCTGTATCTGCTAAGCTGATTATCATGCTGACAGGTGCCAAGCTTATTTTCAATAATAAAAACAAATTTATTTGCTTCATCAACCCCGAGAATATCAATATGAGCTTCTTTTTCTCTTGTTATTCGCATTTTTGATAAATCAAGACAATCAATATCAAAAACCGAAGGAAAAGAATACGTTTCTTTGAGTATAAGGTTATTATTCTTGATATCTTTAAATTTAAAGGGATTAGCTTCTTTTAGAGCATTGATTTCTTTTTTCTTGTCTTTAACAATTGCTTTTAAAATTTTTTTTAAAAAATAATCGCCAAACCCGTGAGTTTCACAAGGATCAAGAAGCCACGCAAGGAAATTTGAATGCCTGATTTCAACCCCGCTTAATTTAAGACAGTTGAATATATTAAACTTGTTGAGTTCATACTTTTCTTCTAAATTTTTTAAATTTTTATCAAAAATGAAATTTTCCAGTAATTCTTCTTTATCAGGCATGGTTTTTTCTTTTTGCTTGTATGAGTGAATTTTAGCATAGTGTTATGTTAAATTCAAATGAATGATAAAATTGCCCTTGGATTTTAAAGGGGTTGAGAGTGTTTTACTTGCTGTTCTTTATAGCTTTTTTTCAAAAGTTGATTATCAATCCCCTTTTTTGTGCGATATCCATTGAACTTTTAAAAGAAATGTTCTTGCTTAACTTTAAATTGCTGTTTAATTTATCCGGTGTTATTGATGAAAGCACTTAAACCTTCTTCGCTATTAAAGTAATTATGGCATGTTTATACGCATGATTCAATGAATAGATTATAGTGCATTTATGGAATTATCAACTCAAAAAGAACCATTTTATAAAGCTTAACTTGTCATTTTTAATTTAAAAAGAGTGTTTAGCAATGTTTGTATAATTGCAGGTGTTGAAAATTTCATATTTCACGATTTTAAACATACAGCAGTAGCAAGAATGGTAGGTTAAGACGTTCCTATAAGTCAAGAATAAAGATATTTCAGGTTATAGCGCAAACAAAAAGCCTCATGATAAAGGCTTTAGTTTATAATTCGCGCTTGGAGAAGGACTCCAAAACGTATGCAAGGAGTAGGCGAAGAATGAGCCGTACTCTTTGTAGTGTTTTGCATTTGCAAAACACGTATTTTGGAGGGGAGAAC
>CANPYC010000022.1 GCA_947587615.1 Candidatus Gastranaerophilales bacterium
GAGTAGCAATAACTACCGCTCATGTAATATCCTGAAGGACATGAAGTACAAGCTCCTGTTGTACTTGAACATGCTGAGCATTTACCATAAGAGGAGTTGCTGCAACTTGTAGAGCCTGATGTACCACCGGGACAATAGCTGCCTGAAGGACATGATTTGCAATAACTACCGCTCATGTAATATCCTGAAGGACATGAAGTACAAGCTCCTGTTGTACTTGAACATGCTGAACATTTACCATAAGAGGAGTTGCTGCATGCTCTAGGACCTGCAGAGCCACCCGTACAATAATTATTTGAAGTACAACCGTAACATGTACCACCGCTATAATAGTAGCCGGAGTTACAGCTTTGAGTACAAGTGCCTCCGTTGTATGAGCAATAAGAACAGTGTTTATATGATGAACATGATGAGCAGGATGAAGCACCTCCTGTTGAATATTTACTTGAAGAACTTGAAGCGCTTCCACAAAGGTTTTTTGTTTGGGTGCTTCCCGATTGATAACATTCATAACCCGCAGGACAGTTATAACATGTTGTACTTCCTGCGTAAGACCATTTACCGTTACCGCAAGGAGATTTAGAACCTCTTGAACATGTATAACCCTCAGGGCAATTTATTGTACAAGAATTTGCACCTTCATTAGACCACTTTCCGTCAGGACAATATTTTTTTATACCGTTTTGGCAATAATAACCCGCAGGGCATCTTGAACAGCTCGACATTCCTGCACGGTCGGTATAATAACCCGAATCGCATACTTTACAGTCATGATACCCTGTTGAATATTGCCCTGTTGGACATTGTTTACAATAGGGAGAGTTGATTGGTGTTAAACCATAACCTGATGTACAGGCGTTGCACTTTTCTTCAGTACAAGAAAGACAATTGCCTCCATAAGTAGAAGAGCATGTTTTACATACACAATCAGCCGTGCTTTTATATTGATCTGCAGCACAGCCTAATGTACAAACCAGACATTTTGATTTTGAACATAGTGTACATTTTTCATTTGGGAACTTTTTGATACATTTTGCGCTGATATTATCAGCTAATTTCATCACGGCTCTGTTTGACTTAATTTTTTTTGTAGCAATCGGCATAAATGCAGCAAGCATTACAGATACTACAATAATAGCAACCATGAGCTCGATTAGGGAGAATGCCTTAAAAAATTCCAGACATACTACCCCCTTGTTTTTTCGTTTTTCTACCATAAAATACCTTTTCTATAAATTAAGTAATAAAAATTGGAAAATTTACCTATTTATCCATGAATTATATAAGTTAGGTAAAAATATGTCAATAATTTACCTAATTATCCATTTTTAAAAGGAGTTGATAAAGATAAAATAAAAAAGAGGTAAAAAATGGGAAATATAAAAATATTATTCGGTAAAAAAATAAAAGAACTTAGAAGAAAACACAATCTTACTCAGGCAAATTTGGCTGAGCTTGTAAATGTTGACAATAAGCACATAAGTTGTATAGAAAGCGGGAAGAGTTTTCCTTCGGCGGATTTAATCGAGCGATTAGCACAAGCACTCAAGGTTGAACCTAAAGACTTGTTTGAGTTTTATTATTTACAGGATGAAAAAGAACTTAAAGACGACATTGTAAAAATTCTTGCAATGCTTAATAAATATGAACTTTCTTTAGCGCATAAATACATTAGAACTTTTTTATTAAACAGTTAAAACGGTTTTGTTTGAGAAAGTCTGTTTCTTAATTCTCTGAATTTTGCAATATCTTCTTGTGCTTTAGAGCTTTCTTTGTATAAAGTTTGCGAAGCGGGGTGCATTATAATAATTGAATCAATATGGATTTCTAAAAAGTCATATCTTCGAGGAGTACTCATTGCCCCTTGAGCAACAATTTCAGCATTGGTTACAGCTAAAAACCTTCTTTCTTTATCGTTTAAAAGTTCGGTTAATTCACGATTGGACTTTGTAAACTTTGAAACATAAACCGTTCCTCTGATTTCATGGTCTTTAGTTATTATACATACTTCAACGGGTGCTGTATCGGATGGTTGTTTTGTCATTTATATATTACTCCTTTAATGATAAAAATATTATAGACTATTTTTTTAAATTTAGCTATATTTAAATTTTTATTTTTTAATTTTAATTTGAAGAATATTATTATGAAGTGTTAATTTTTGTAAACATTTTCATTGACGAACACTTTAGAGCATGGTAGTATCAAAGTACTTATCAGCTAAATCTTAAAGGAGGTGAAAAAAATGCCGGAAGTAAGAGTTCGTGAAAACGAAAGTATTGAATCAGCTCTTAAAAGATTTAAGAAGAAAATTCAAAAAGCGGGAATTTTATCTGAAATTAAACGCAGAGAAAGATATGAAAAACCGTCTGTTAAGAGAAAAAGAAAATCTGAAGCAGCAAGAAAAAGAAAAGTTTAATTTTCTTGAAAAATTTGTACTAAAAGCGCAACTTACTACAAGTTGCGCTTTTGTTTAATATGTTTATTGATTGGATTATGTAAAATTATTTGAGAACTACGGCAATAACGTATTTTAGCAGCAGGGTAAATTTTAGTCTATCATTTATAACTAAGTTAAAAACCAAAAAACCGTAAGTCAGGTTTTAGGACGGTAGACTAAAGTCTACCCTACGGTTTTTATCCCCATCTTTTTATCAATTCCCCGCCTTTGCTAATCGGGTAAACAGAAGCAGGGTAGACTTTAGTCTACCATTACTACAGCTTTTTATCCTTTAAACATCCTTTTTAGCCACTTTCGCCCTCGTTAATGACGTATCTTAGAACACTTGTCCCAACTGACATTAGCGAGGGTGTAGCATTATCAAGCGCAACAACATCTTGAAAATATAAATTTTATGAGTTAGAATATTTAGAAATATATAATTTTTTTAAAAAAAATTAGTTTGGGTAGCAAAAAAAAATTTTTTGATGTTTTGTATAATAAACATTATAAACATGATGAATAAATTCAATAATGGAGAATATTGATGAATAACGATATCGCAAGAGATTTAACAAAATACATAAAAACCATGCCAATTAGAAAAATGGGCACTAAAGCTCAAAGCGAAAAAAATATAGAAAATATGGAAACCAACAGCCAAAAGCTTGAAGGCTCAATGGAAATGCTTAGTTTTTTAGGCAGTATACAGGTTATAAGAGATTACCCCGCAACGGTTAATCAATCGGTTGAAGAATTTATTCAAGACCCGCATGCAGTAAGGGCAAAAGTTGAATTTTGCGATGAATTGGTTAATGGCGGGCTATGTCTTGAAGAGGCTGCAAATAAGACCCATCAAGTGTTTAAAGCTTTGCAAAATTCAAATACATATAATGAATAAAACCAAAAGGACGGAGTTATGGAAAAGTTAAATTTAAAAATTGTATCAAACCCGATTATAAGTAATAACCTTGCTATAATCAGGGATAAAAATACGGATAGTGAAAAATTCAGCTCTGCCCTTAAAAGAATTGCCTACGCTTTATTTTACGAAGCTTCAAATAATTTACCTTTGGTTGATGTTAACATTGAAACACCCGTTGCAAATGCGAATTGTTCTGTTTTTGATAAGGATATGCAGTTGATTGTTGCACCAATTTTAAGAGCAGGATTAATTTTTCAAGAAATTGCTCAAAAACTCTTTCCCTTTGCAAATATTCACCATATCGGGATGTATAGAGATGAAAAAACATTAGAACCTGTATGGTATTACGATAAAAGAAAAGAAATTAAAAAAGATAAAAATAAAGTATATGTTATGATACTTGATCCTATGCTTGCAACAGGAAACAGCAGCGTATATTCAATTGAAAATTTTATAAATAAAGGTGTTTTAGAGCAAAACATTACTTTTATCAGCCTAATTGCTTCACTACAAGGAATTGAAAACGTAAATTCCAAATTCCCGAATGTTAAAATTATCACGGCTTCGCTTGATGAAAAGTTGAATTATAAGGGTTATATTGTTCCGGGGTTAGGGGATGCCGGAGATAGAATATTTAACACCTTAGATTAACTTTCTTATTTATAAATTATTCAAATTGTATAACATATTGCCCTTGGGCTTATTTTTATTATATAATTAATTACACTTTAGGGAAGTGAGGTTTTTTATGTGCGCTCTGAAAGAAGAAGATAAAACAAAAGCGGAAGAAAAAGCTATTCAGGAAGGTAAAAATAAGGCTTTAAAACTCGCATTAGATAAAATTGAAAAAGATTTTGGTAAAGGTTCAATTATGCGCCTTGGAGATAAAACAAGTGTAAATTGTGACTGTATTCCGACAGGCGCTTTAGCGCTCGATTTAGCTTTAGGTGTAGGAGGTGTTCCGAGAGGAAGAATTATTGAAATATACGGCCCTGAAGCTTCGGGTAAAACTACTTTAGCACAACATATTGTTGCAAATGCGCAGAAAAAAGGCGGAATTGCCGCTTATATTGACGCTGAACACGCACTTGACCCGGAATATGCAAGAAATGTCGGAGTTGATGTTGATCAATTATTAATTTCTCAACCTGATACGGGTGAACAGGCGCTTGAAATCGCAGAAGAACTTGTCCGCTCGGGTGCAATTGATGTTATTGTTATAGACTCTGTTGCAGCGCTTGTTCCTAAGGCAGAAATTGAAAAAGCAATGGATGAACAGCAAATGGGTCTGCAAGCAAGATTAATGTCTAAGGGTTTAAGAAAATTAACGGCAATTGTTGCTAAGACAAATACAACAGTAATATTTATCAACCAATTAAGACAAAAAATCGGCATAATGTTTGGAAACCCCGAAACAACAACAGGCGGACAAGCTCTTAAATATTATTCTTCCGTTCGTCTTGATATAAGAAAATGTGATACATTAAAAAACAAAGATAATGAAGAAATAGGAAACAGAGTAAGAGTTAAAGTTGCTAAAAATAAGGTTGCTCCTCCTTTTAAAGTTGCCGAATTTGATATAATTTATGGAAAAGGCATTTGCGCTTTAGGTAATATAATTGATGTTGCGGTTAATTTTGATATTATCAAAAAAGCGGGTGCATGGTTTAGCTATAATGACGAAAAACTGGGACAAGGAAGAGATAAAGCTAAAGAATTTTTAGAACAGAACCCTGATATTTTAGCTAAAATTGAAGGCGAAGTAAGAGCAAAAATTGCTTCTAAAAATAAACCGCAAGAGCAACCGGAAGCTGAAAAAACATCTAAAAAAGAAGAAAAATAGCCATATTTGCTATTAATTTAATAAAAAAATCGGCTTATAATGAGAAATATTTTAGGATTTTAATTTATGAATAAAAAATTTATAATAGTTCTATCGGCTTTATTTGCTCTGTCTTGTTTTGCTCAAGAAGTTTCACAGCAAGATATTCAAAGATACAGCGCCTATTATTCAAACGGCATGCAATATTTGAAAAACGGACAATTTAGCTCTGCTGTTATTGAATTTAAAAAAGTCCTGAGATTTTCTCCTTATGATACAACCATTCAAGAGGCTTTAGCAAATGCTTATTACGCAAGAGCGCAATACTTTAGGCAAACTACAAAAGAAGTTAAAAAAGCTCTTGTTGATTATAAAAGCGCATATTTTTACGCTAAATACTGGTCAAAAGCAAACCCGTCAAATACAATGCTGACTTTAGCAAATGACTCTAGAAGAAATGCAATTGACCTTGAAAAAAGACTGCAAAGCGCTCAAACTCCGCAAAATAGAGCTCATGAAGCAAAAATCCTAAAAGCGCAAGGAGAACTCGCAGCTTCCGCTTATGATTATCAGGAGTTAAAAAATACAACCTATAAAGAAGAAGCTTATGAGAATTTGGGAAATATTTATAAAAACTTAAATAACCTCTCTCAAGCAATGGAGTATCTGCAAGAAGCAATTGCAATTAACCCGACTAACCCTAAGCTGCATTTTAGCTACGGTGTTATTTTGGATGAAGCAAAAAATTATGAAGCAAGTATGGAGCAGTATAATTTAGCTCTGCAATACGGGGATAAAAGCCCTGAATTACTTGAAATACTTGAAAATAAATGGACTCATAATATTGTAAATAATCCGTCTGACGCTCAAAGTTATATTAATCTTGGTGCAATTTATCAAAAACAGGGTAATCTTGAAGCTGCTAAAAGTCAATATTTAAAGGCTTATAACTTAGATAGCTCGGATGAAACTTCTCTTTATAATTTAGCTTCTCTTTATACTCAACAAAAAGATTATATAAATGCAATCGGGGTTTATGATAAGCTTTTAGCTAAAAAACCGAATAATATTGAGGTTTTAGAGTATAAAGCAAATGCCTATTGTGAGATTTCAAAATTTGATGAAGCAATTAAGCAGTATGAAACAATTTTAGCAATACAACCAAATAATCAAAATGCTAAAAATAATATTGAAAATATTGTAGCAAACCATTTTTCGGGTGCTAAACTTCAAAATTATTTAATGCTTAAAGCAAATTCAAACCCCGCAAGTTATGAAGCACAATTTAACTATGCTCTTGAACTTCATAAAAATAAAAATCTTGATAGTGCGCTTATCTATTACAAAAAAGCGCTTAATATTGACCCATCCAAAGAAGAAACTTATATAAATCTTGCTCAGATTTATATTGATAAAAAAGATTATAAATCTGCAACGGATATTTGCCAGAAAGGTTTAATGATTTTACCCAACAGCAAAAGTTTAAACCAATATTTAGCAGATATTAAAAACTACGGGGCAAGTGAAAAATATGACCTTGCAACAAAATTGTTTAATGAAAAACAATACCAAAAAGCGTTAAATCAATATATGCAAATTCAAGATAAAACCCCTGAAGTTAATATGGCAATAGCTAGCTGTTATTGGCAGATGAACGACTTTAAAAACGCAAATAAATATTATCTTGACATTTTAACCTCTGACCCTAATAATCAAGATGCACTTATAAACAGTGCCTATGCTTATAATTCTTTAAATGACTTAAATAATGCTAAAATTCAAGCTAATAAGCTTTTAGCGCTAAACCCGAATAATCAAGACGCAATTAATTTAATTAAAGGTATTGAAGATAGTGAAACATCAAACGCTATTAATGATGTAATTGCTAAATATGAAGCAGGGGATTATAATACATCTTTAAATCTTGCAAATAAATATCTTACAAAAAAGCCTGATGACGAGTATGGATTGTATTATAAAGCACTTAATTTAGATGAGCTTAAAAAAACAAATGACGCTCAAAAAATTTATAAACAATTAATTACAAAACATCCTGATTTTGCTCCTGCGTATTATTCTTGTGCGGTTAATCTTGATAATGCGCAAAAGTATGATGAAGCGCTTAAAAATTATGAAAAATTCCTTTCTTTAAAAAATAATGAAAAAGATGAAATGACAGAATTTTCTTCTTCCAGAATTAAGGAATTAAAAGACTATCTGGAACAATTAAATGCAAGTAAATAAAGAAGTTAACCTTAACGAAATTAAAGTAATTCAAGCACCCTTGGCGGGGATTTCCGATATCGTTTTTAGAAGTTTAATTCGCAAGCATAAATCAAAATGTCTTATGACAACAGAGATGATTTCATCGGAAATGCTCTGTAATAATCCTAACCCAAGAATAATTGATTTTGCTGAATTTGAGTATCCTCTTGCTTTTCAGCTTGTCGGACATAAGATTGATAAAATGGTACGTGCGGCAAAAATCCTTACTCCTTTTGCTTCTTTAATCGATATTAACTGCGGATGTCCCGTTAAAAAAGTTGTTGTATCGGGTGATGGCTGCGCTATGATGAAAACACCCGAGCTTGCTTGTGATATTGTTCAAGCTATTAAAGAAGAAACAAAACTTCCTGTCAGTGCTAAATTTCGCCTTGGCTGGTCAAGTAATGAAGAAAATTATATTGAATTTGCAAAAGCGCTTGAAAAAGCGGGAGTTTGTTTTGTAACGTTGCACTCTAGAACCCGCTCTCAATTATATAGCGGGTGTGCTGATTGGAATAAAATTAAATTGCTTGTTGATGAGCTTAATATTCCCGTTTATGCTAACGGGGATATTAAATCGGTAGAGGAAGCTAAAAATTGTCTTGATTTAACAAAGTGCAAAGGTGTTTCAATAGGCAGAGGTATTATGGGAGATTTTACACTTCCATACAGAATTGAAAGATATATTGAAGATGGAACAATTATAGATGAACCTGATTTATCCTTAAAAATTGAAATGCTAAAAACTCACTTAAAGCTTGAAGTAGAAAGAATGGGTGAAAAAAACGGCATAAAATTTATGAGAAAATTTTATAATTACTATATCTCATCCTATAAAAATGCTTCAAAATATCGAAGCGTCTTAGTTACTTTAGAAAAAGAAGAAGAAATATTAAAAGTTTTAGATGAAATATTACTTGTACATAATAAAAACGGTTGATGATACGCTATATTGCGGAATAGCTCTTGATGTTATGAAAAGATTTTATGAACATTTAACTTCAAAAAAAGGAGCTAAATACACAAAATCTCATCCGCCTAAAGAAATTGTGTATTTAGATTGCTTTTTAGATAGGTCATCTGCTTCAAAAGAAGAGTATAGAATAAAACATACGCTATCAAAAGCGCAAAAACTTGAGCTTATTGAAAAAAACAGAGAAAAAACGCAAGAAATTTTAAATAAATTAACTTAAAAAATTAAGATATAAAACAGTTTTACCTGTTATATCTTGACAAATGGAGGAATATAGTAAATAATAAAGATATAGGGGGAAGCCCTAAAGAAAATCAGCTTCCTTAGGACTTCACTTAGTACCCTGTGATTTTACAACTTAAGTGCTATTACTAGCCCTAATAATGCCAGTAATAGCATTATTATATGTTCTAAAATCATAGACTGCCTCCTTTCCACCGTTTTCTTAGTAAAATACGTGTGTGGGTTGGAGGGAAGTGCGGGCACATACCCTTTGAAATAATTATATTTTAAATATCTTAATTTGTCTAAAACATTTTTCCCTTGTTATATCTTGACAATTGGAGGAATATAGTAAATAATAAATATATAGGGGGAAGCCCTAAAGAAATGCTACTTCCTTAGAGCTTCACTTAGTACCCTAAAATTTTAGTAAATTAAGTGCTATTGCTAGCCCTAATAATGCCAGTAATAGCATTATTATTTTATCTAAAATCATACTTTCACCTCCTTTCCACCGTTTTCTTAGTAAAATACGTGTGTGGGTTGGAGGGAAGTGCGGGCACATACCCTTTGAAATAATTATATTTTAAATATCTTAATTTGTCTAAAACATTTTTCCCTTGTTATATCTTGACAATTGGAGGAATATAGTAAATAATAAAGATATAGGGGGAAGCCCTAAAGAAAACCTACTTCCTTGGAGCTTCACTTAGTACCCTATAACCAAATCAATAAAATTTTTAAAACCGTTATAATTACCGTTATAACGGTTTTTATTATTGCCTTAGTCATAATCTCGCCTCCTTTCCACCGATTTTTTAGTAAAATACGTGTGTGGGTTGGAGGGATGTTTGGGTACATACCCTTTAGAGTAATTATATATCAGCTATACTAATTTGTCTAAGCCAACTCAAAAAAGCTTGCCATAATACAACTTTCCTGTCATACCATGGCTTTGTTTTTTAAGCTAAATTACTTATCAACCGTTTTATTTTTCCTTTACAACAGTATAAATAAAAGGTTTTGAAAAATATTTATTTGCAACCGTCAAAATATCGTTTTGACTTACCGAGTTAATTAATGCTTTATACTCTTCAAAAGCGTTAAGGTTATATCCTAAAACATCATACCAACCCAATAAATTGGCTTCATCCATATTTGTTTCAAGAGATAAAAGCATTCTTCCCATAATCTTATCTTTAGCGTCATTTAATTCTTTTGTTGTTACTACTTCATTTTTTATTGTTTCAATTTCCGCTAAAATCCCTTGTTTTGCTTCATTGATGCTTTTTGCATTTGTTCCTATATAAGCAATGAAAGCTCCATCTAAAACATTTGTGCTCAAAGACGAACCAACGGTATAAGCAAGGCTTTTTTCTTCTCTCAATTTAACAAAGAGCCTGCTTGACATTCCTTCTCCTAAAATTGCATTAATGACATTCAAAGTGGCAATATCTTTTCTATTAAATATTCCCGTTGTTTTAAAACCTAAGGCTATCCAATTTGCTTCAACTTCATTTTTATAAAGCGTTGTTTCAAGGTTGCTTTGCGGATGAAAAATATTCATATTAACATTTTCATAAGAAAATTTAGAGCCTTTGGGGTTTGGCTGTATAATCTCATTTAATTTTTGAATTATGCAATTTTCGTCAATATCTCCGACAACCGCAATTGACATATTTTCAGGGTTAATTATTCTCGAATAAAATTCAACAATATCATCTCTTGTAACGTTATTAATATTATTTAAAATAAACGTTGAATTTTGTCCGTAGATTGAATCTTTAAAAGCGAGTTTTTTAAATTCATCAAAAACATAGCTTGAAGGGTTGTCAGAAATTGCCTTCAGACTTTGAATTTGTCTTGATTTAATTTTATCAATTTCATTATTGGAAAATACAGGTCTGTTAATTACTTCATCAAGTGCTATAAAAGCCTTGTCCAGATTATCTTTTGTTGTTTGAATAACAATTGAGAAAATATCGCTTGAACTATCAACAGAAAGCTTTATTCCGTTTTCATCCAAAAATTGCGCAAATTGAGAAGATGTAAAATTTTCACTTCCTTTTGTAGCGGCAGCAGCAGCTAATAAGGCGCTTGCAGGCTTTTTTTCAACCGCTTTAGAGCCTTTAATTGAAAGGTCGATTGCAATTATTGAGTTCATTGTTTTCTTTTTGGTAATCAAGGAAGCGCCGTTTGAAAGCAAATATTTTTTAGTATTGTCTTTTGTTTCAATGAGTTTATCTTCGCAAGCGTTTGTGTTTTGTGCTTGGTTAATATCTGCTATCGGTTTCATTTCTTTTTCGTTTGTTTTATTTACTTCATTGATAGCTTTAGGCTTCACAGTCGAAATAGCATACTTATCTAAAGTCAGATATTTTTTTGCAACGTTGATTATATCTTCCCTTGAAACTTTTTCGATATTTTTTAAGTAGTTTTCATAAAAATTAACATCATTTGCAAAAGTAAAATCATAACCTAAATCATCAGAGATATTTGAAATTGACTCTCTTGCGTAATATGTATCCGTTTTAATTTGATTAATTGCTTTAGTTAGGGTATTTTGCTCAAATTCTCCGTTTTGAATTTTTGTCAGTTCTTCTTTTATTGCACTTTCAATTTGCCCTTCTTTAGAGGGGTCATAAGTAACATAGATATAAAATAGCCCCGAGTCTTTTTGAGAATAGTTACCCGCCGAAGTTGATAAAACAAGCTCTTTATTTTCTTTCAGCTCTTGATTTAAGATTGAACTTTTACCGTCACCAAGCATTGTTGATAAAACATCAAGAGCGTAGTTATCCTTTGTATCGGTGAATTTTGGTGCAAGAAAAGCAATCATTGTATGGGTTTTATTAATATCCATTGTTTCTTCTTTTCTTACGATTGAATTAAGGGGTTTAACCTTAGGATAGCTGATTTTAGTCTGTTTTCTTTTTTGCTTATTGTTTTTATTAAAAGCTTGCGATACTTTTTTTAGCGCTTCTTCTTTATTAACATCCCCTACAATTACCGTTGTATAAGCGTCAGGAGTGTAGAACTTATTAAAATAGTCTAAAATTTCTTCTCTTGTAACATTTTCAATTATTTCTTTTTTACCTATAACCGGTCTTTTATAAGGATGGTTTGATTTTTCATAAATTAAAGTATATAAGTTATCAAAAAGTCTGTTTTGCGGGCTGTCTTTTGTTTTGGATATTTCTTCTATAACAACTCCTCTTTCTCTTTCAAGCTCTTTTCTTGGTATTTGCGGATTTAAGAGCATATCCGAATGTAATTCAAGAGCTAAATCAAAATCCTTAGAAGGAATTTCAATATAATAATGAGTATAGTCTTTGCTTGTTGCAGCGTTAACGGAAGCGCCTTTTGAATCTAATATTTTATCAAAAGTTCCTGTCGGATATTTTTGTGTACCTTTAAAGAAAAGATGTTCTAAAAAATGGCTTATACCTGTTGTTTTGTCATCTTCGTTAATTGAGCCTGTATTAATCCAGGTATCAATTTTAACAATAGGATTATCATGTACTTCTTTTATAACAACCTTTTGCCCCGATGGCAGAGTATTAACGCTCAAACCTTCTTCAAGCGCAAAAACCATTTGAAAAGTAATTTGAAAAGTAAGAGCAATTATACATATAAAAAGTGAAATTTTTTTCATTTCCTCAACCTCTATAAAAGTATTATTTATATTTTAATTATAACTTATTTTATTTTATATAGGTTAAGTGTTTAATTGTTGTAATATTTTTATCAGTTATGTTATGGCTCTATGGTTTATTTAACCCCTTGTTTTCCGATAGCAACAATGTATTGATCAACTCCTAAGGTGTTTGGTGCAGCTTGTGAATTTACGTCGTAAAAAATCAAACCACAGCTTTTTGTTGTGCTTCTTGTATCAATATAGGTCGGGTTGTAAATATTTGATTCTGTAGTTGTGCAGTTGCCGTTTAATTTAAAAGCAACGTAAGCACCTGTTTTTGCAACAAAAGATTTTGTGAAGCTTGAAGGCTTTAAACCGATATCTTTATTCGTATAGTCTTTAAGGGTCGTTGAAAGATAGGTGCTATCTACCGTATTATTTCTTGTCGAACCTAAATGTTTCTTATATAGGTTTGATAAAATAGTATCTGCACCTGTTGCGGTTATGGCAATTTTAGTTCCGTCAAGTCCTCTTAGAGTTGAAAACGAATAGTTAATCGTGTTTTTAGCGAGTATGGTCTTTGAAGCAAATTCAAGGTGCATATAAAAACTTGAACCCGATTTTTTGTAGGTCTCTATGCTTAAAGTATCGTTTTTTAGCGACGCCAACAGCGCCGCACCAAAAATTCCGATTATAACCATCGTTACCATAACTTCTATTAAGTTAAACGCTTGTTTTTTCACAAATTGCCTTATATAATTTCTTATTAACCTTTTTAGCTAAATCAATAACAGCCAATATAAGAACCGTCTTTTAAGAAAATGCTATATGTAAATATTATAGCAATGTAATTAAACGTTTATAATCTAAAGTACAAAAAACTCATATATTTAATGTACATTTTTTTTGATAAAAAATTGCTTCTTCTTTTTAAAATTTAAAAAAGTAAGAAGCAATTTTGTTTTATAAAATTTTAAAGCCTGTTTTTAAAGCTTGCTCTTTAAATCCTATTTTGGTTTAACTTCCGTACCGTCTTTGTCATACTGTATTCCTTCAGCGCCAATAGGTATAACAAATTGGTCTTTACCTCTTAAATTCGGTTCGTCTTCTCCGTTTACGTCAAAATAAATTGCGCCAAGACCCGGAGTTAGGGTTTTTTCCGTAGTTTCACCGGGGAATATTGTATTCAGTGCGGCAGCTGAATCAATAATAGCCATATAAGAACCGTCTTTTAAGAAAAATGCGTTGGCATCATCAGCTGAAGTATTGTATTTACATTTAACTCCTTTGGTATCTTTTCTTATGGCTACAAGATACATCTGATAAAGTTTTTTTACGTTTGCACCGCTACCCGTATAAGAAAATGAAGCTTCCCCTTTACCCTGGTTTAAAAGAAGTTTATCAAATTTTCCTTCTCTTGTATTATTAACAAGAATTTGAGTTGTAGCTGTGTCAATTTGACCTAAGATTTTTTTGGATAATACAACTAAGGCCTTGTCTCTGTATTCCGTCGGTTTTAAGGTGGTAATCATAATTGTTGCGATGATACCAAGTATCATCATTACAAGGACAGCTTCTGCCATTGTAAACGCTCTTTTAATTCTCATTATTTTGTGTTTTAACTCCTTTAAAATAATACCAGTTTTTAAATATCACCGTTTGTATATTTAATTCCACGCTTATAGAGTGGTAAAACATACTGATCACTGCCCAATTTATTGGGTTTGTTTTCTCCGTTTATATCAAAAAATATTGAAGCGCAAACGTTAGGTTGAGTGTATCTTCCTCTTTGTAATGACGGGTTTGTGTTTAATTCCGTCGCTTCGCAGCTTCCGTAGCTTCTAAAACCGATTAGTGTTCCGTCCTGAGCAAAAAAGAAGTTTTTATACGTTTCTTCTAACGTTACTCCGATTGGAGTTTTGTCATAATCCTTTATCGGAGCCGTAAAATATTCCACACTTACGTTGGGTTGTCTGTCAAGATATAGAATATATTTTTTAAATATTTCAGCAAGTTTAGCTTCATTATGAGGGTCTGCTATTGAGAATTTTTCTCCGGAGTCAAGATTGATTATGGTTAAATCGTCTAATGAGCAATCGTGTTGCAGGATATGCCCTATGGCTTCGGTAAAATATTCCTCCATTTTTTTTGCCCGTGTATCAAACCCTCTTTGTCTCGGGTTGAATATTTTAAGCTGAGGAATTGCTATCATCATAATTATTCCGAGTATTACCAGTGTCAGTAATACTTCGGGTAAGCTAAAAGCCTTCTTTGTTTTTTTGTAATGATTATTCTTCATAATGCTATAATATAACATTATCTGCTTTTTTTATATTGATTTATTAAAAGCTCATACTTTTGATGTAATTATTTTTATTTAATTATTTAACCGCTACATCTGTACCCGTAAGGTCGTATTGTATTCCTTCAGCGCCAATAGGTATAACAAATTGGTCTTTACCTCTTAAATTCGGTTCGTCTTCTCCGTTTACGTCAAAATAAATTGCGCCAAGACCCGGAGTTAGGGTTTTTTCCGTAGTTTCACCGGGGAATATTGTATTCAGTGCGGCAGCTGAATCAATAATAGCCATATAAGAACCGTCTTTTAAGAAAAATGCGTTGGCATCATCAGCTGAAGTATTGTATTTACATTTAACTCCTTTGGTATCTTTTCTTATGGCTACAAGATACATCTGATAAAGTTTTTTTACGTTTGCACCGCTACCCGTATAAGAAAATGAAGCTTCCCCTTTACCCTGGTTTAAAAGAAGTTTATCAAATTTTCCTTCTCTTGTATTATTAACAAGAATTTGAGTTGTAGCTGTGTCAATTTGACCTAAGATTTTTTTGGATAATACAACTAAGGCCTTGTCTCTGTATTCCGTCGGTTTTAAGGTGGTAATCATAATTGTTGCGATGATACCAAGTATCATCATTACAAGGACAGCTTCTGCCATTGTAAACGCTCTTTTAGTTCTCGTAAGCATTTTATTATTTCCTTTATGTTTTGTTATTAACTATTAATATAATTCCCTTATTAATAACAGATTACACTATAATTATAGCATATCATTTTTTTTTTTTTTGAGAGCGCAGGCATGAAAAATCCTACGCTTGAAGTATAATAAATTTATAAAAGGTTAAATTTTTATTAATGGAAAAAAGATATTATCCCTACAGCAAATATTTATTTGAAACTTTTCATAAAAAAGTTTATAAAATTACTCTTGATTCGGGTTTTAATTGTCCTAATCGTGACGGCACAATTTCAAATAAAGGGTGTTTGTTTTGTGATGAAGTCGGAAGCTTTTCAAGGTGCATTGATGCCAATTTAACCCTTCAAGAACAGATTAAAAAAAGCATTGAAAAACTCTCCTCTCAATTTAAGGCAGAAGCTTTTATTGCCTATTTTCAATCTTATTCAAATACCTATGCACCTTTAGAGGTTTTAAAAAAGGTTTATGACAGCGTATTTTTTGATGAAAGAATAGTGGGTATTTCAATTGGTACAAGACCTGATTGTGTTGATGGCAAAAAACTTGATTTAATTGCTCGCTATAAGCACCCTTGGATAGAATACGGGCTTCAAAGCGCAAACGATAAAACCCTTGAGTTTATTAACCGGGGGCATGATTTTGAATGCTTTAAAAAAGCGCTCATTGAAACAAAGAAAAGGGGAATTAAAGTCTGCGCACATATTATTCTCGGTTTACCCGGAGAAAACCGTTCAATGATGATGGAAACGGCAAAAAAGCTTGCAATTCTTGAGCCTGACGGAATAAAAATTCACATGCTGACGATTTTAGCGGATTCACCTCTTTTTGAGCTTTATAAAAAAGAACCTTTTTATTTAATGAGTATGGAGCAATATTGCGAGCTTGTCTGCGATATTTTGGAAATATTACCTCCAAAAACAGTAATTCAAAGAATAGCAGGAACAGGCTTCAGCGAAACAACACAAGCGCCAAAGTGGGTAAATCGCAGGTTTGAGATTTTGAATAATATTGATAGAATTATGCTTAAAAGAAACAGTAAACAGGGGGATTTTTTTAATAATTTAAAAACCGCTCAAACCGTCAACTAAAACAAACCTTCCAAGGGTTTTAACTTCGCAATATTGCTTAAGAGAGTCTATAAAACAGGGGTTTTCGCAAAAACCGCCTGAAATACAAATTTTATCGGGGTTTTTTGCAAAATTAAAAGCATTAAACGCAATGCCATGGATAAATTTTGCAATTGCAATTTTAGCTTCAATACCTTGTGCAACATCATCCATAATTTTTTCCAAGCCGAAAATTCCGCAGGTTACACTGTATTTTTCAGGGTTATAGGTTAAATCTTTAACATCAAGCTGATAAAACTTTAAAAGCATTTCAATTGTTGCACCGGTAGCAGAAGCGCAGGAAGTATTCCAGTCCATATCTTGAAATTTTTTATTTTTAAATTTAACAAATTTAATATCCCTTGAGCCGAGGTCGAGCGCTATAAAATCATCTTCTAAATATTTTTTAGCACCTAAAGCAAGCGCTACAACTTCATTTTCATAAATTTCTTTTGATTTTACGAGGCTGTGACCCGTGCATTTTGTAATGTTCAGATTTAATTTGCGAAATTCGCTTGTAGGGATTATCTTGTATTCTTTTTTATCATTAATCGTTAAAATTTTTGTCCAGGTTGTACCCGCATCTATAAATATTTTTTCTTCCATATTCTTTTGCTACCTTAATTTTATAAATGCTTCTATTTTTGCTTTTATACTGTTTGTTGGAATTGTATCAACATCGACAAAAAGCCCCTGATATTTATTTGCAAGGTGTTTTGCAACAAGTGTTTTAGAGCAAAATGCCTGAGTAAAAAATACCGTTGGAAGGTTTTCTTTAACAAATGTTTCAATTCCCCAATCCCCGGGGTATCCCGCTTCAACTGCTCTTGACCAGCCAAAAACCTCGGTGTTGTCGGGAAAAATATCAAGCAAATTTAAGTCATTGGGCGGTACTCCCCAAAACCCAAAAGAGGGTTTAACGCTTTTCAGGTCGGAATAATCCTTTTGTTCATAAATATTTTTTGTTATGAGCTCAATTTTTTTCTTTAGAGGGAGATTGCTTTTTGAAATCGGCAGGTTTAGCGCATTATAGTTAGGGCATTTATCTTCAAAAATACTTTCAATAACAATAAAACCTTCTTCTTTTAAAAGCTCAGATAAAAAATAAGCA
Source organism: Candidatus Gastranaerophilales bacterium (assembly GCA_947587615.1). Classification (GTDB taxonomy): domain Bacteria; phylum Cyanobacteriota; class Vampirovibrionia; order Gastranaerophilales; family Gastranaerophilaceae; genus RUG14156. The sequence goes on from CANPYC010000022.1 coordinate 17,498, forward strand.
CTGTCACACTTATCCTTGCCGATTGGAGCAAGAATTTTTATAATTCTGTCTTTTAAAAACATTGAATTATTATAAATATTTTTTATAATTGTACAGTAATTATCAGGTAAAAGCTTTAAATCGGGGTAATTATAGTCAATATCCAAATCAACCCAAAGCGCATTAGCATATTCATCTTTTGTTTTTTTAATTAATTCTTTTCTCGGGTAACCCCAAAAGGCAATGATATCTTTCATTTTTCTATCTTATTGTAAATAGATACTTAGTTTGATAATTGATGGGCAGAAGGCTTTTTGTCATGCAATTTAATTTATTGCTACGACTGATTTTCAGCCTTTGTATATCAATATTAACTCTTTTTTAATCAGATTTCAAGTTATTGAATATCTTTATTAATACCGTTTTTCAATAATTATGAAAATGGGAGTTTGTCAAACGCCCGCTACAATAGATGTGGATTTTTTGTAAATCTAAAATTCAAAAATCATTGATTTTTGTTGAAAAATGAGAAAAGTTTATGAAAAAAATATTAAACAAGATGTATTAATATAACAAAATTGATTATATATTAGCACATATAACTTTTTTGATATACTATTATAAATAATTAAGTCGATTAATCAGCATGCAGGAATTAATTTTGAATAGAAAAGTTATAAGTTTATTTAGTGGATGCGGTGGTTTGGATTTGGGATTTGAAATGGCCGGATTTGAAATCCCAATAGCAAATGAGTTTGATAAAACAATTTATGAAACATTTAAAATAAACCATCCTAAAACCAAGCTTATAGAAGGTGACATTAGAAAAATAGACAGTACAGTATTTGAGAATATTGGTAAAATTGATGGAATTATCGGGGGACCGCCTTGTCAGTCATGGAGTGAGGCAGGTTCTTTACGAGGAATAAACGACGAAAGAGGACAACTTTTTTATGAATATATAAGAATCCTGAAAGCGGTAAAACCAAAATTTTTTCTTGCGGAAAATGTATCGGGGATGCTTGCTAATAGGCATAGTGAAGCCGTAAATAATATTATTTCAATGTTTAGTGAAGCAGGGTACGATGTTACTGTAAATTTAGTCAATGCAAAAGATTATGGTGTTGCTCAAGAAAGAAAAAGAGTATTCTATATAGGATTTAGAAAAGATTTAAACATTGAATTTGTATTTCCAAAGGGTTCTACTGCCGACAACAGAAAAAAAATAACTTTAAGAGATATTATATGGGATTTGAAAGATACAGCCGTTCCATCAATAGAAAAAAATTATCACAATAATAGAGCAATAAATAATAACGAATATTTTACAGGTGCATACAGTCCGATATTCATGAGCCGTAATAGAGTAAAAAATTGGGACGAACAAGCATTTACGGTACAAGCTTCAGGGAGACAATGCCAATTACACCCACAAGCTCCAAAAATGGAAAAAGTTGCGACCAATGTATGTAAATTTGTAAACGGTAAAGAAAATTTGTACCGCAGAATGACGATAAGAGAAGTTGCAAGGGTTCAGGGGTTTCCTGATGAATTTAAGTTTATATACAATAGTGTCAATGATGCATATAAAATGATAGGTAACGCTGTTCCTGTCAATCTTGCATACGAGATTGCTTTATCTATTAAAAAACAGTTAGAGGAAAGCATTTATGACTAATATGTCAAATAATAATGGTAGGGCATTTGAATATGCTTGTGTTAAAGAACTGGAAAAAAGTATTTCTTTACATAGACCCGTTATGCTAAATGATAAATCTATTGAAGCTTCAAAAAGGGCTTGGTGTGCAGTAAGTAAAGAACAGCAAAAAAAATTAATTCTTGCATCAAAAGCATTCATAAAATGTCTTTTTGAAGCCGAACCATTAATATTGGAGTGCGAATCAGAATCCGATATAGTGGAACTATCTATAAATAAAGATAGTGATGCTGAAAATGGAGATGTAAGAGACATAATCCTTAAAAGGCAAGAAATATCTTGGGATATTGGACTTTCGATGAAACTTAACCATTTTGCCGCAAAGCACTCAAGATTATCTGCGAAAATAGATTTTGGTAACAAATGGTATGGATTACCTTGCTGTGATGCATATTGGGGAAAAATAACTCCTATATTTGAAAGATTATGTTATTTAAAAAAACAAAAATGTACTTGGCATGATATGAGAGATAAAGAAGCTTCCGTTTATCTTCCTTTATTAAATGCATTTAAACAAGAACTTGAAAGAGCATACAATGAAGATTTTCAAATACCGCAAAGATTAATTTCATATTTATTAGGTGTTAAAGATTTTTATAAAGTAGTATCAGTTGACAAAAAACAAGTTACAGAATTTCAATGCTTTAATTTAAGAGGTGAATTAAATAAACACGGCAAAAGACATAAAGCAACAGTTATTATACCGGTTGCAAATTTGCCTGATGAAATTATATCAATAAGACTCAAACCAAATTCTAAAAATACGATAGAATTATTTTTAAATAACGGTTGGTCTTTATCATTTAGAATACACAATGCTTCAACAATAGTCGAGCCTTCATTAAAGTTTGATATTCAATTTATAGGTGTTCCAAGCAATATTATTACAATTAATTGCCAATGGGATAAACTTTTATAATTTACCAAATAGTAAAATGAACTTAATAGAATAACTCATAACCGCTTTAACAGATGGCGATATTCTATTGCAAGATGCATTGCTAAAATTAAAATATTTGCACAAAAAGTTAATAATACAGAATTGCTGAATTTTGCAAATAATAAAAGAAGGATATGATGAAAATCCTGCTCCTGATTATAGAATAATATAAAATAAGATTATAGGCGGTATTGCTAACGGAGCAAGTAAATATAAAAATATGAATTTGAATATATAGCCGAAATTCAAATGACGAAAAGGCTATAATCTAACTATCTGCAATAATAAATATGCTTGTAATATCGAATTAAACAATCGACCACGCTTACCATGGAAAAAAATTTTCATGCTAAGATAATATTAGATTTTTAAGGAAGAAAAAATGATAAAAGCTCAAAGAGGTACAAAAGATATTTTTGGTTTGGAAGCTGCAATTTGGCAAGGTATTGTTCAAAAGGCGAAAAATGTATTTACAAGCGCAGGTTTTGAAGAAATTAAAACCCCGATTTTTGAAGCTACCGAACTTTTTTCAAGAGGTGTCGGTGATTCAAGCGATATTGTTAACAAAGAAATGTACACATTTTCTGTTGGCGGTGCTGATAAAACCGCTTCTTCAATTACCCTTCGCCCCGAAAACACCGCAGGAGTAGTAAGAGCTTATATTGAGCATAATTTAAACCGCCAAAGTCCTCCTCAAAAATTTTGGTATTTTGGCCCGATGTTTCGCTATGAACGCCCGCAAGCAGGCAGACAGCGCCAATTTCATCAAATCGGCGTTGAGATGTTTGGTATAAAAGAAGCAGCGGCGGATGCCGAAGCAATATTATGCGCCGTTAGTTTTCTAAAGGCAATCGGATTAAATTCTCTTGAAGTTGAAATTAATTCACTGGGTTGTAAAAAGTGTAAGGGTGAATATAGAAGCTCTATTAAAGAAGTTTTAGCTCCTTATCTTGAAAAACTATGCGATGATTGCAAAATGCGCTATGAAAAAAATCCCCTGAGAATTTTGGACTGCAAAAACGAAGAATGTCAAAAGATACTTGAGCTTGAAGAGGTTAAAAAAGTAATTTATAAAGACTATATTTGTGATGAGTGCAAAGAGCATTTTGAAGAATTAAAAAAATATTTAGATGAGCTTAATATTAAATATTCAATTAATAAGCTTATGGTTCGAGGGCTTGACTATTACAACAGAACGGTTTTTGAAATTAAAAGCTCTGCTTTGGGTTCTCAAAGCGCCGTTTGCGGCGGGGGCAGGTATGATACTCTTGTTGAAATGCTTGGAGGAAGCCCGACTCCAGCAGTCGGTTTTGCCATGGGGGTTGAAAGGCTTTATTCTTTAATTGAAAAACCTTTAGAGAGTGATGATTTAAAGCTTGATTATTATATTGTTTCAACAAATACATTAGAAGCAATGAAGCTTGCTTCAAAGTTAAGAGAAAAGAATGTTAAAGCTGATTATGATATGCAGAAAAGAAAATTCTCTAAACAGCTTGAAAAAGCGGCAAAAGCAGCAAAAAAAGCAATAATACTCGGTGAAGATGAAATCGAGAAAGGTTTTTACAGCGTTAAGGATTTAAAAACGGGTGAGCAAAGAAGAGTTAATTCTTTTGATGAACTTGTTTAAAGAGTGTTGGTGTGGTTGAGGGTAATCTTGGCGAAGTGAAGTTGGTGGACTGAAGTCCACCCTACGGATACCAAACCGAGATAGTAGAGAATTATAATTGTAGGGTAGACTTTAGTCTACCATCCCAAAATTACGGTTGATTATAACTATTTGAAAGAGCAGTAGTCTTGAAACCTGACTTGCGGGTTCTTGGTTTTTAATTTAGAGTATGGTGGACTAATGTTGTTAAAGGTGGTGAAAACAGTGCGGTAATTATATGGCAGTGTTATGGCATTTCAAATTTAGCTAATTAACGAGGGCGGGGGATGATAAAAGAATGGGAATAGGAAGCCGCAGGGTAGACTTTAGTCTACCATCTTACCCATCACATCATTAGCGAGGGTGTAACAGTAGGGTAGACTTTAGTCTACCATCTTGAAACCGACTTGTCGATTTTTGGTTTTTAACTTAGTTATAAACGATGGACCAAAGTCCACCCTACAGATACAAACCAATACGACAGAGAATTATAATTGCAGGGTAGACTTTAGTCTACCATCTTACTATATTCAATTAAATCAAAAGCTATCTTTAACAAAGGCAAGGAATTATAAAAAGATGAAAATAAAAAAGCCTTTAGTCTTACCTGCTACATCATTAGCGAGGGTGCAGCAGTAACAGTAGGGTAGACTTTAGTCTACCATCCATAAACAGAATAGGTGCATGTTCTAAAACAAAAAAGCGTTTTTAATTAAATTTTATTATACATAATTACTTATTAAACAGCAGGGTAGACTTTAGTCTACCATCTCGAAACCTGATTTACGGGTTTTTGGTTTCTAACTTAGTGCATGGTGGAGCGAAGTCCACCCTACGGATACCAAACCGAGATAGTAGAGAATTATAATTGTAGGGTAGACTTTAGTCTACCATCCCAAAATTACGGTTGATTATAACTATTTAAAGAGCAGCCGCAGGGTATACCGTTTTATCAGGGTTTAACCCATGGCAATTATGCTGAATGTATACTTGTTTCAAGCGTAATGCCAGGCTAAAGTCTACCCTGCTGCTCCGGTTAAAATCCGCCTCGTAACGACATGATAAATAAAGCATTAGTTATAAACTTAAAACCTATCGGTTTTAGTCGCTTCGCAAGTCTACTCAAACAGACGGGCTCGCTATCGTTACGCCCTAGCCTTGTTGGTTTGCTTGAAAATTAAAATCATTATTCTACCCAAACGCAAAAAAATACCCCGGATGCGATTCGAACGCATGACACCTTGCTTAGAAGGCAAGTGCTCTATCCAGCTGAGCTACCGAGGCATATTTTTTTATTATTCAATTTTTATTTTTACGCTATACAGCGCTACATTCTGTATAATACCAAATAAATTAAACTATGCAAGTTTTTTTTAAAATAAAGGTATATCAATTTTAAAAACTGTGCTATAACCTTTGTCAATTGCCTCAGACAAGCTATCAAAAGAAATAAAACCCCTGTGTTTTTCAATAATTTTAGAACAAATTGCAAGACCCAAGCCTGTTCCCTGCCCTTTTTTCTTTGTTGTAAAACCTGCCTGAAAAATATTTGTTTTATTTTCTTCCAATATTCCCTTACCGTTATCCAAAATTTCTATTCTTAAAAAATCATCCTTAATATAGGTTTTAAGCTTAATCTTACCTAAATAAGCGCTGTTTTTTTCCTTAATCTCCTCAATAGAATGAATTGCATTCATTAAAATATTTAAAAACACCTGATTTAACATATTCGGATAACATCCGACAAGAGGAATTGAACCGTATTCTTTTTCAATTTCAAAACCGTTTTTTGTTTTATGATGAATTAAATCAAGCGTCAAATCAAGCTCTTGATTGATATTTGCCTCTTGCTGCACTGTCTCATCCAGCCTTACAAAGCGCTTAAGCGATTGAACAATATTTGTTATTCTTTTAATAGCTTCTCTATCAACGCTGTTTATCTCTTTTAAAATATCAAGAGCATTTAAATTAAAATTATTGAAAACTTTTTCCATCATCTCATTATTTGCGTTAATTGCGCCTAAGGGAGTATTAATTTCATGCGCAACGGAAGCAACAAGCTGCCCCAAGGAAGCCATTTTCTCGGAATTAATGAGCTGGAGCTGTGTTTCTTTTAATTCTTTTATTGCTGTTTCAAGCTCTTCTTTTTTCTGCGAAATTTGATGAAACAAACTTGCCTGAATTAAAGAAGAAGTTACAACCATAGATATCCCGACCAAAAGCTCACGCTCAAGCGCCGTAAACTCTTTTCTCGGAGTAAAGATAACAGCCGCACCATAAAGCTGTGAGTTTTTTAAAATCGGCATAATAATTCTTGTAGTAGAATTTAAAAGCGGAATACTAGCCCCTTCGTGTTCTTTTAAGCAAGGTTGAATTGAATTATTCCCGCAATGCAGCTCATCCACAAGAGCCTTAGAATATGTTACAATTTCACCAATCTGCGGAGCATAAACCTCGGGGTATGTATATTTAATTATAAAATCTTCTTTTTGAAAAAGAATAAAATAGCTCTTACTTGCACCAAAAACAATGCTAAGCTCTCGAAGCGATTTTTCGATTAATGTTTTAATATCAAGCTCGTTTTTAATGCTAATTGAAATTCTATTCAATAAAGCCATTTTAACTGCCTGATTTTGCGCTTTGGAGTTAGTGTTTGCAAATTCAATATTTTGTATTCTTAATTTTTCGTTTTCGTCTTTTAACTTTTCAGACTGCAATTCATTTGTAATATCATAAAAATAAACAACCCTAAACCTTTTTTTAACACTGAAAGCCTTTATCATAAAATGATAAAACTCATCTTCTTCTCTTTGATAAGTAACATAGGTTGTAAAATTAACTTCTTTATTAATTGAATCAATTACGGGGTTGTATGTTCTTAAATCTTCCGATTTCAAAAAACACATCTGGTGAGAGAATTTATAAGTTAATTTTGCCAGACAATCAAATCCTGATGAATTGTCAAAATCACCGAATATACGTTTAAAAGCTAAATTGTGGTGTAAAATATTTAATTTTTTATCATAAATTATAATTGCTTCTTCAAGATTATGATAAAAACTGATTAAAGCATTACTCATAATTGTATTAACGGTTTGTATCTTTTTTAATATATAAGCCTAAAGGCATTTGAATATAAGAAGCTAATTCGCCTTTCAGGATATATACCTGTTTATTTAAAGAGTTAACCTGTTGTCTTAAATTTTCGTTTTCAGTCTTGGCTCTGATAAGTTCAACAATGATTTCATCAAAACCATCCATCTTTTCGCTTAACAAATCACCCATCTTTGACAAGATATTATTTTCAAGTCTGTCGAGTTTATTTTGAAGCTGTACTGAAGGATAAGCCATACTATATGTAACAGGGGTTTCATTTTTAATTCTTGTTTTTGCTTTTTCAAGAAAATTAATTTTTTTATTGGGGCTATCTAAACGAACGGAAGTGCCGTTTGCTTTGTCGATAAAATTTTTAGCTACTGTGTCATCAACTTCTTTGTTTTGAAGGGTTTGAGATTTTGTATATAATTCTTTCATTTTTTTTAAAGTATCGACATCATCTTTATCAAAGTAAGCATTTCCCTTTGCGTCCGTTTTTGGTTTGAGGCAGGCTTTTTTGCACAATGAAACTACTTCTTCAATATCACTGTTTAAAATAACTTCTAATTCTTCCACATCAATTTTTTGCTTCGTTTGCAACTTTTGCACCGTATTGAATAATGATTCTTGCACGAATCTCTCCTCATATCAACCAATTATCCTTTATATGAAATATTATAAGATATAATTTATAAAAAAGTTAGAATTATTACAAATTATTTATAAAATGTAATAATTTATTTTATATATCGATTTTATTATTCATTAGCTGAATTATATGCTAAAATATAAAATAAAAGTTGAGGTATATATGAGCGAAATTATTAATTACAACACAACCGGTACATGCTGCTCTAATATGAGGGTTGAAATCGACAACGAAATAATTAAAAATGTTGAATTTATGGGCGGATGCAACGGTAATCTTCAAGGAATAAGAAATCTTATTATCGGGATGAATATAAATGAAGTTATAAAAAAATTAAAAGGTATCCGCTGTGCTTCAAAGCCGACAAGCTGCCCGGACCAATTGAGCGTATGCTTGGAAGAATATATTAAACAAAAATCTAAAACAACGGTTTAATAAACCGTGCCTAATCTTTATCAGCCAACTTAAGCGCCAGCTTTAGCGCTTCAATCATACTTGTCGGGTCTGCAAGGTTTTTTCCTGCAATATCATACGCTGTACCTGATGAGGGGGAAGTTCTTATAATATCAAGCCCGATAGTTGTATTAACGGCTTTGTTAAACGCAAGAGCCTTCATCGGGCATAGACCTTGATCATGGTAGCAGGCAATTATTGCGTCATAGCTTAAATTTTCCTTGTTTATATATTGAGAGCCGATTTTAGCAAATAAAGCGTCAGCACTTTGCGGTTGAGAAATATTTATCCCTTTTTTATTCAAAATTTCACAGGCAGGTTTTAGAATTTCAATCTCCTCTCTGCCTAAAATTCCTTCTTCTCCGCAGTGCGGATTAAGAGCGCAGAGAGCAATTTTTGGAGATTTTATTTTATATTTTTTGCAAAGAAAATTATTTAAAACATTGCTTCTTATAATAACATCATCAACGGTAAGCTTAATATTCTTAAGGGCTAAATGTCTTGTTAAGAGCATAACCTTCAAATTATCCGCAATAAAAAGCATTTGAGCAGATTTATCATCTTTACCAAGCAGACTTTCAATTACTTCTGTTTGACCGTTGAAATAATAACCGGCTTTATGAAGCTCTAATTTTGAAACAGGAGAAGTTACAAGGCTTTTAATTTTTTTATCTTTTGCAAGCAAACACGCTTTTTTTAAAGCTTCAAAACAAAATTTGCCGTTATTTTCTTCTTTAATTTCTATAAAGTCATAATCAATATCAAGCTTTTCTCCGATAATTAAAATATCTTCTCTGTTTGGCTTGAGTGCTTCAAGCGCTTTTAGAGTAAGCTCTTTACCTATTCCTTTTTTATCACCCGTTGTTATCGCAGTTTTATAAGTCTTCATTATGCCTGTTAAAATAATTTATTATATCTAAAAGTGTTGTTGTGGTTCCAAAATTACCTGATTTTGTAACTATAATATTTCCGTTAATATCTTTACATAACGGTATAGCAGGCATGATAGCGTCAAGAATTTCTAAATAAGTTGAGCTGATTTTACTTGCGCATTTAAAAGAAGTTTCCCCGCCAACAATAATTAAAACGGACTTAATTTTTGAGTTAACTTCATAAACCAATTCACTTAAAAAGTTTGTAATTCTGCTTGGAAATTCGTCTTTAGCAATTCCTACATCAATTAGCTGTCCTGAGGCTTCATCATCCGACATTTCTTTGTTTATGTATGAAGAGTGAACAACAACATCTAATCCTTTTTTTAAATTTTCGGTTATATATTCTGTTGTTTCAGTGTTTAAGCCTGAAATAATATCTTTAATTGTTAAATCTATAAAACAAATATGTTTAGCTTCCTGTTTTAATTTTTCAATTTGACTTAAGGTTAAATGCGTAGCCGAGCCTGAAACTACCAATCTTGGGAGTTTGGGAAGGTTGTATTCAAAAACCGTTTTTTTGAAGTCCTTTTCGTCGTTGACAATTTTATTAATAGCGCCTGCAAGCCCTGCACATCCGCAAGGAAGAATATCATAAGTACTTTTGTTTATGGCAAGGGCAATTTGTTCTAAATCAGTATTAGACATTGCGTCAATTACTATTAGTTTTTTTCCTTTTTGAATTAAATCACTGATTTTTAAATTAATAGGGCCCGCCCCTTTTGTAACGGTTTTAAGTCCAATTGTATCAATTAAATCATCCAGATAGTTATTTGCGTCTTTTTTTAAGATATCGGGTATGTATGATTCATAAATAGGCGCTTTAGGGTCGAGCGCACATTGCGTTCTTTCTATTACAACACCGTTTAAAAGCTGATAACCTCCTATTGTTGTTCTTCCTTCTTCAATATAAGCAGGAACAATAACAGCTGCGTCTTTTTTTGTAACATCAAGCATTGTTGCAATTTCTATTCCCGTTCTTCCTCTGAGAGTAGAGTCAATTTTTTTATAGAAGTTATCAATATTAAGAGTATTTTTTAATTTAGTAACAATATTGCTGACCGTTTGATGTGCCAAAACCCTATCAACGTTTCTGCTTTCTGTTGAAATTGCCCAAACATCGACTTTGTCGGTTTTTGAAAAATCTTGCGTGTAGTCAATTATAATTCTTGTTGATAAACCGTTTTTAAAAAATTGTAAAGCCGTATCGTTAGCACCTGTTAAATCATCGGCAACTATTATTGTTGAATTATTGCTTAACATATATCATGCCTCGACTGTTTGTGTTGTATCCGCTTTACTACCTGTAAAACTATAATTTGTGGCATTAATTATATATCTTTCGTTCATTTCTCCTTCGGGTGTTTGCCATTTGGAAATAGCTATTTTTCCTTCAATTGCAACCATTGTACCTTTTTTAATCCACTCTGCGGCTGATTCCGCTTTTTTATCCCAAAATTGAATATTAAACCAATCTGTTTCTCTTGCTTTGGTTTTAGCATTCCATCTGTCAACCGCAACAGAAAAAGTAGTTCTGCTTTTACCGCTTTCAAAATATTTAATCTCAGGGTCTTGACCCGCTCTGCCTACAATAATTACACTATTCATAAATTAACCTCATTCGCTTTATATAAATTATATTATGCAAAATTTAGTTTTGCAAATAAACTTTAGCTAAAGCACACTTGGTGTCATCTAAAGTTGAATAAACTATTCTTATTAAAGAAGGAGAAACAATGTCTACTCTTGAATATGCAATATCATTTTCGTTTTTGTCCATATCTTCATATTTTGTAAGTTTTAGCATACCGTATTCTTTATAACCTTGCGAAAAAATAAGCATGGGTTTTTCATTAATTATTTTTTGCTGAATTTTATAATTTCCAACAGGTATTATAGTTCCTTCAAAGGATATAATCGGGGCTATAAGCTTGATAAAATAAATTCCGTTTGTTAAGTTTTTAATAGCTTGAACTTCTCCTCCCTCGTCAGCTTCTTTTTCTTGAGGAGTAACATTTGAAGGAGTTTCAACACCATATTTTCTTCCGAATAAAAATGCTTTTAGTTTACCCTTAGGGCTGTTATCGACGGGCGCAGGGGTAAGTTTATTAATAGTGTCGTTAAATTCTTTATCGCTAACGGGTTTTATGCCGTCAAAAGCGGTGTCAATGAAGTTATAGTCAACATCAATAAAATCGTTTTCAGCAAAAGAAGGCAGCGCAAAAAATATTAACAATACAATTAAAAAATATCTCATAACAATATTTTAATGATTTTTAACGGGTTGTAAATTAAAATACATATTTTGATTTAGCTTTTTCTTTTTGCCAAACTCACTAAAACAGTTTATATGTAAGCATTAAAACAAAGTGTTGCGATTTGTAAATGAACTATTATTAATTTCTTTACTTTTTTGATATAATCATTACGGAAAGATGGATTGTATGTCTTCTAATAATTCAATCAAAAGCAAAATTCTTGAATATATTAAAAATTCCGAATTTATAAAAAAGAATAATTACGATAGGTTCATATTTTATTTTTTGTTTGGCTTAAAAAGTCAATTTGGGCAATTTAAAATAAATATTGATACAAATTGTCTTGTCTTATCTCAGTATCCGGGTGCGGAAACAAAAGGACTGGGCGGATTAATTGCTCAATATCCTAAAAATTTTGAAATTCTTTGTTTTACGAACGGCTCAGATATGCTTGAAGACCTTGATCCGATTGAAAGTGCAAGCGTTAAAAAACAACAGTTTCAAGATGTCATGAAGCTTGTAAGAGTTAAAGGTTATAAAGTTTTTGATATTGACAATAAAACTTTGAAAAATCATTATTCGACTTTTAAAAAAATTGATATATCGGAAGCTGATTATATATTTATTCCTAATATTTACGATAATAATATTGATACGGTTGCTCTTTTGAAACATTTTAAGCAAATGCTTAAAGAGAAGGAATATAAACCGACCCTTAAAATTATAATGTATGAATCGGATTTTCCTTTGTGCGTATTTGACTATTACGTTAATACAAGCTCAATCATTGAAACAAAAAGAAACATGTTAAAAATATATTATCCTAATGAAAAATATCCGAACTTGGTTGAAAAAATTATAGGAATTAATTATTTCAGGGCAATTAAACATAATTGCGACTATTGCGAAACATTTATGAGTTTTAGCGTTGATGAATTTTTTGCAATTCCCGTAATTTAATTTTTAGGTTTGATAACATAATAATTTTTATTGAATAATTAATTTTTTGTTAACATATAAATATTTTTTTAATTTTGCCTATATTATAATAGAGTAATATTAATTTAAGACTTTAATCAGAAAATGGAGGATATTATATGATTAAACCTTTAGCAGACAGGATTGTAATTAAGGTTATTGATGATGTTCAACAAACATCAGGCGGAATTTTTATTCCCGATAGCGCAAAAGAAAAACCGCAAAAAGGTGAAGTAGTTGCAATCGGTTCAGGTAAAACTTTAGACAGCGGTGAAAAAGAACCAATGGAAGTAAAAGTTGGGGATGTTGTATTATTTGCAAAATACTCTGGAACTGATGTTAAGATTAATGATGTTGAGTATAAGATTATCAGTGTAAAGGACGCTTTAGCTATACTAGCGTAATACGAGTATTAGTATAAGAGCTAAACTCAAATAACAGCTCCAAAAAAGTTTAAAAACAGTTAGAAAAGGAAAAATTAACTATGGCAAAAAAAGTTGTATTTGATACTACTGCAAGAGAAAGCTTATTAAAAGGCGTTAATGCCGTAGCTGACGCAGTAAAAGTTACATTAGGACCAAAAGGTCGTAACGTTATTATTGAAAAAAAATTCGGTTCACCTCAAATCGTAAATGACGGTGTTACAATTGCAAAAGAAATCGAACTTAAAGACGGTTTAGAAAACGCAGGTGCGCAATTATTAAAAGATGTTTCATCAAAAACAAATGATGTTGCAGGTGATGGCACAACAACCGCTTCAGTTTTAGCTCAAGCAATTTTTAAAGAAGGAATTAAAAACTTAACAGCAGGCGCAAACCCGATGGGTATTAAAAGAGGTATAGCTTCTGCCGTTAAGAGTGCTCATGAAGAAATTAAAAAAATGTCAAAATCGGTTGACTCTAAAGCAATGAGAGCACAAGTTGCAGCAATTTCAGCAGGTAACGATAAATTTATCGGGGATTTAATTGCTGATTGTATGGAAGTTGTCGGAACTGATGGTGTTATCACTGTTGAAGAAAGTAAAACATTTGGAACCGATAAAAAAATTGTTGAAGGTATGCAATTTGATAAAGGTTATATTTCACCATACTTTATTACTGATGCTGAGCGCATGGAAGCTGTTTTAGAGGACGCTTACGTACTTTGCGTTAATAAAAAAATCAATTTAATTGCTGACCTTGTACCTATCTTAGAACAAGTTGCCCGTGACGGTAAATCACTTTTATTAATCGCAGAAGACGTTGAAGGCGAAGCACTGGCAACCTTAGTTGTTAATACTATGAGAAAAGTTTTAAGAGCAGTTGCAGTTAAAGCTCCCGGCTTTGGCGATAGAAGAAAAGCAATGTTAGAAGATATCGCAATTTTAACAGGCGGTCAAATGTTCACTGAAGAATTGGGTATCAAGCTTGAAAATATAACAGTTCAAATGCTTGGTAGAGCAAAAAGAGTTACTGTTACAAAAGATGAAACAACAATTGTTGTTGATGATTCAACAAAACGTGCTGTTGAAGAAAGAGTTAACTTAATTAAAAAACAAATGGAACAATCAGACTCCGACTACGACAAAGAAAAACTTCAAGAAAGAATTGCAAAACTCTCAGGCGGTGTTGCGGTTATTGAAGTTGGGGCAGCAAGTGAGGTTGAGCTTAAAGAGTCAAAATTAAGAATTGAAGACGCTCTGAATGCTACTCGTGCAGCTCAGGAAGAAGGTATTGTCCCGGGTGGCGGTGTAGCATTATTAAGAGTTCAACAAGTTCTTGAAAAAGAATTGCAAACAAGAAAATTTGAAAATGATGATGAAAAAACAGGTTTCAAAATCTTAACTGCTGCACTTGATATTCCTGTTATAGCAATTGCTAATAACGCAGGCGCTAAGGGTGAAGTTGTGGTTGATGCAATCAGAAAACAAACGGGCGCTTATGGCTATGACGCTATGGCTAATAAGTATGTTGATATGTTTGAAGCAGGAATTGTTGACCCTGCTAAGGTTACAAGAAGTGCGTTAGAAAACGCTGCTTCGGTTGCTTCAATGTTATTAACAACAGAAGCGGCAGTTGTTGAAATTCCTGAAGAAAAAGCTCCTGAAATGCCAATGGGCGGTGGAATGCCTGGCATGGGCGGCATGGGAATGATGTAAAAAGTAAGCCAGAGTGGAGCCGTAAAGAAAATGCCAATGTGTCGAGCATTGGCATTTTTAGGCAAAACTGTTGATAACCGCCGTAGGATAATCGAACAAAATTTGCGACAGCGTTAGCCTAAGCAAATTTTTGCGAGATACCCACAGGCGGAAAACCCGAATCGAGCGAACTTTAGAGCGCTTGTGCGCTGTAGAAAATTACGAATAACTCGAAAGGATGTAAGCACAAAAGACGGTAAAATTCTTATTTTACCGTCTTTATATAAGGACGGTTTTTGCACTTTTGCCTCACAGAAACAAAAAATTCAGAGAAATTCAGCTTCTTTTTCTCTTCGCTATCATACTTCCCCAAAACAAACCAGCCTCGTATAACACAAGAAAAAAACTTCCATTTCTAAAAGGGGAGATTTTGTTTGTTTGCCCTCGGATTTTTTGGTTTACTTTCTCTCTTGTATATATAAAGTATATTTTAATTATAGAATTACTAAATAATGTTTATTTACTTAATATTTTTTAACAAAATATAACAAAATCCGCTTATAAAAAGTAAAAAGTCCGTACAAAAGTACGGACTTTGATTAGTAATATTTATCGTTAATTAAACATCGATTTTTCCGGGATCGGCATTTTTGTTATAAATATAAGCTATGCCGCCGAACAAAAGCTGACCCAAACCGTAGAAAGAACATCCGATTGCAGCAGGAATTGTTGATTTAACCTGTTCAAATTTTATTGTTCTGATTAAATCTTTATCCTTCTTTACGTCAAGATTATATTTTTTCGCAACCGTTTCATCCGAGCGAAGAGCATAATATGCGCTTGCTGTAGCACCCGCCAAAGCCGACCAACCCGAAGCCGTTATCTTTGCTTTGGCTACGGTTTTTTGTTTTTGTTCTTTGCTTAAGACATCGTAGGAGCAATCGTTTCTTTCGAATTTGTCACAGGGTATTTCTTCGGGTTTAAAATTCGGAATTTCTTGCGCTTTGTTAACCGAATTTGTTTTTGCAACACCTTGAAACGATTGAACGTTATTTATCATAACCGTACCCTTGAACATATTAAATACCTATATATCAATTAAAACAGCCAAATCTTAACATTTGCCGGGATTAGTTTATTATTTTTACATTACTTAACACAATTTATAACTAAGTTAAAAGCCAAAAATCCGCAAGTCAGGTTTTAGGGATGGTAGACTAAAGTCTACCCTACAATTACAACCCCGCTTTAGTATCCGTAGGGTGGACTTCAGTCCACCGTTTATAACTACCCTGCAATTGCAATTCTCTGTTCTAGTATCCGTAGTTTTAGGATGGTAGACTAAAGTCTACCCTACAATTGCAACCCCGCTTTAGTATCCGTAGGGTGGACTTCAGTCCACCGTTTATAACTAAGTTAAAAAACCAAAAACCCGCAAGTCAGGTTTTAGGATGGTAGACTAAAGTCTACCCTACAATTACAATTCTGCACCTTATCCGTAGGGTGGACTTTAGTCCACCGTTTTAACTAAAGTCCACCCTGCTTCTAAAAACTAAAATTTATATTTAGTTACAATAGTTAAAATGGTGCATAAATTGATAAAGCATTGTTGTAGCTAATAATTTGTCTTTATAATTTAGAAAATTCTAACACATTTATATTATTGACTTTACACAAAGACGGTGTTATTGTAAAGTAAATTAAGTTTTATGCACCATTTTAACTATTGAAGTGCAAATCTTAGACAATAATGGGTAAGATTAAGGAATTAAGAAATGAACAAGAGAAAATTTTTATTAGCAAGTACGCTGTTAATTTGCTTTAGTGCGCAATATGCCTTGCCTGTTTTTGCAGACCATAACGACGTATTTAACGGCAGCACCGGCGGAACCGTTACACTCCATGGAGACGGTACAGGAAGCGTAACAAATAACGGTAAAGGTGATGTTGAATTAAAAAGTGACGTTGGAAATCGTAAATTTACAGGCTCTCTTAAAAATAAAGGCGGCGGGAAGTTTACAAATAACGTTAAAGTCGAGGTAAATAACGGTGATGTGATTGAAAACACAGGAGAAAGCTCAACTTTTACAAATAATAGCGGTATAACTGTCAATGAAGGCGGTTCTTTAACAAATTCAGGCATATTTAATAAC
>CANPYC010000023.1 GCA_947587615.1 Candidatus Gastranaerophilales bacterium
TAACGATAGTGAACCCGTCTGTTTGAGAAGGCTTATGAAGCGACTAAAACCGATAGGTTTTAAAAGCGAAGTGCTAAGTCTACGAGTTGTCGGTAATCCAAGAGGCGGATTCCGAGAACATATAGTTAAATTAAATTAATATAGATATACAAACTGAAGTAAAAACAGATTAGGTATTCTTGTCTAACAAAATAAAATACAAAAATGATTTTTTGATTGTTTAGCAAGAATACCCAATCTGCAATTTATTCCTTGTAAACACTTTACCCCTAAGGCGCAAAACCAAACATTACAAACCTTATATCAATCCTTTACAATTTAAAACACATTTAAATTTCATAAAAAATTGTTTTAATTTTTGTTTTTGTTATGATTTTGTTATGCGCAATATTATATATTTTGATGAGCTGAATTCTACAAGTGTCTATTCTCATCAACACTTAGGGGAATTAAAGAATTTTGACATTATCTCATGCGATTTGCAAACGCAAGGGCATGGGCAATTTGAGCGTGTTTGGTTTTCTTCAAATAAAAACGGCGGTAATGTTTACTTATCAATTATTCTAAAACCTCAAAACCTTGAACATTTAAGCGAGTTAACAAGATATGTTGCCTTAATTGGCGCTAAAACTCTTGAAGAATACGGACTTGAACCAAAGTTTAAATATCCTAATGATATTTTAATTAACGGGAAAAAGATTGCAGGCTTTTTGGCTGAATCAGAGTTTTTAGGGCAAAAGCTTAAAGGGGTAATAGTAGGCTGCGGAATTAATTTAAACTTAGATGATGATGAGCTTAAAAATATTGATATTCCCGCAACTTCAATTTATATGGAAACAAACAAAAAAGTTAATAAGGATGAATTTATTAATAAATTCTTAGATAACTTTGAAAACAATTATAATGACTTTTTATTAAACGGTATAAAAGGAGAAGAAAAGCTATGAATCCGCAATTAATGGATGGCGTATCGGCAATGTTTGTCGGAATGAGCGTTGTATTTTCATTTTTAATTATTCTGGTTTTTGCAATTTCAATTACAACAAATGTTGTAAATTGGCTGAATAAAGTATTCCCGCCAAAAGAACCACAGCCAAAAGCAGTTAAAAAACAAACAACGGATGAATCGGAGATTGCTCTTGCAATCGCATTGGCTAAAAAAGGTATATAAATATAATTTAAAGAGGATAAGATAATGACAAAAAAACAAATTAAAGTTATGGATACGTCATTTCGTGACGGTTTCCAATCAATCTTCGGGGCTAAAGTTTTAGTTGATGACTTTATCCCTGCACTTCAAGCAGCGGTTGACGCAGGAATTAACCACTTTGAAACAGCGGGCGGCGCTCGTTTTCAAGCTCCGATATTTTTCTGCAACGAAAACGCTTTTGAAACAATGGATAAAATTAGAGCTGCGGTTGGGCCCGATATTAAACTTCAATCACTCGCAAGAGGGGTTAACGTTGTCGGTTTAAATTCGCAACCAAGAGATATTATTGACCTTCACGCTAAAATGTTTGCTAAACATGGCGTTAATGTAATCAGGAATTTTGACGCATTAAATGACGTTAATAACTTAATAGACAGTGCTAATTCAATTAAAAAATACGGATTATCTCATGAAGTAACAATTACTATGATGGAGCTTCCTTACGGTTGCGAAGGAGCGCATGACGTTGCTTTTTATGAAAAAGTTTTAAGAAATATTTTAGATTCGGGGCTTCCTTTTGATTCTTTAGCATTTAAAGATGCTTCAGGAACATCAAACCCCAAAAAAGTTTATGAAACGGTTAAAATGGCTCGTACGTTATTGGGTGAAAATGCTCATATTCGCTTCCATAGCCATGAAACAGCAGGTACAGGCTTATATGCTTATATTTCAGCTCTTGAAGGCGGAGCAGACGGAATTGACCTTGCTATGAAACCTGTATCGGGCGGAACGGGTCAACCTGATATTATTTCAATGTGGCATGCTCTAAAAGGTACGGATTATGACCTTGGTTTAGATATTAAGAAAATTATGGAAACCGAAGAAATCTTTAAAGAATGTATGAAAGATTATCCGATTTCTCCGATATCACTTGCCGTTAACCCTATCTTAATTCAAGCACCTCTGCCCGGGGGCGCTACCGCAACAACGGTTAACCAATTAAAAGATATGGGTATGCTTGATAAATTCCCCAAATTAATTGCAAATATGAAAGAAGTAGTAGAACGTGGCGGTTTTGCAACAAGTGTTACACCTGTTTCACAATTCTATGCTCAACAATCATTCTTAAATGCAATTTCTGATAAACCTTGGAGTCAGGCTAACCCCGGTTATGCTAAAATGCTTTTGGGGTATTTTGGTAAAACTCCTTGTGAACCCGATCCTGAGCTTGTTAAGTGGGCAAGCGAAAAAATGAAAATGGAACCGACAACTGAGCGTGTTGTTGATATTAACGAAAAAGACCCCGATAAAGGTATTGAAGCCGCTAAGAAAAGACTGGCTGAAGCCGGACTTGAAGCAACAGAAGAAAATATCTTTATTTCAGCCGCTTGTAAAGACGGTAATGTTGATAAAGGTATTGAATTTTTACTTGGCAAGGGTGTAGTTTCGGTTAATAAAGTATCACCCGATAAAAAAGCCGCTTCAACAAACGCTTCAAGCAGTAATTCCGACAGCTACACAGTTACAATTAATAATAAAAAATACTCTGTTAAACTTGACGGAGCAAAAGCAACGGTTAATGGTAAAACTTATGATGTTGCAATTAAAGAAGGTATTGAAGAAGGTGCATCATCAACAGGTGCTTCAAATTCAAAAGGACAGGAAATTAAAGCGGCTCTACCCGGAAATGTTTTAAGAATAGAAGTTTCGGCAGGGGATGAAGTAGCGGAAGGCGATGTTTTACTCGTTATTGAAGCTATGAAAATGGAAACGGAAATCAAATCTCCCGCTTCAGGTAAAATTGTTTCAATTGAAGTAAGTCAGGGAGACGCCGTTAAAAATGGTCAAACATTGGTAGTTATAGGTTAATTGAGAGGAGAAAAAGATGAGTATAGCTGAAACTTTCGCTAACCTATGGCATACAACGGGCATATACAGCTTTGCGCAAACTGCACAGGCAACATTAGACGGAAATTGCGTTGAACAGTTTTTAACCCATTTCGGTCAACCGATAATGCTTGTTATATGCGTATTTTTAATGTGGCTTGGTATTAAAAAACAATATGAACCTTTGCTTCTTGTACCAATTGCTTTTGGCGGATTTTTGTCAAATATTCCCATGCCTTTGGGAGAAGAAATCGCAGGCCCTAACGGATTTTTAGGAATTATATTTTCCTTTGGTATTGATAAAGGTATTTTTCCTTTAATTATCTTTATGGGCGTGGGCGCTATGACAGACTTCGGGCCATTGTTAGCCAATCCTAAAACATTGCTTTTGGGAGGTGCTGCTCAATTTGGTATATTCGGCGCATTGTTGTTAGCTCTTGTATTAGGGTTTGATATGGCTTCTGCCGGTTCAATCGGTATAATAGGAGGAGCTGACGGCCCGACATCAATTTATGTTACATCTAAGCTGAATAAAGATTTATTAGGTTCAATTGCCGTTGCTGCTTATTCTTATATGGCATTGGTGCCCGTAATTCAGCCTCCTATAATGAAACTTTTAACAACCGATAAAGAACGCAAAATTCAAATGACACAATTAAGAGAAGTTTCAAAACGTGAAAAAATTGCTTTTCCGATTGTTGTTTTGACTCTTTGCTTAATATTATTACCTTCTGCCTGCCCTCTTGTAGGCGCTTTAACTTTCGGTAATTTATGTAAAGAATGCGGAGTTGTTGAAAGACTTTCTGATACAATGCAAAATGCGCTCATCAATATTGTTACGATATTCTTAGGCTTAACAGTAGGTTCAAAACTTCAAGCAGACCACTTTTTAACGCTTGATACGCTTAAAATATTATTCTTAGGTATTGCCGCTTTCTCGCTTGCAACTGCTGCGGGTGTTATAATGGCAAAGATTATGAACCTGTTCTTAAAAGAAAAAATCAATCCGCTTATAGGTTCTGCGGGTGTATCTGCCGTACCTATGGCAGCAAGGGTATCTAACAAGGTAGGTTTAGAGTATAACCCTAATAATTACCTTTTAATGCACGCAATGGGTCCAAATGTTGCGGGTGTTATCGGTTCAGCGGTAGCCGCAGGGGTGTTGCTTGCGGTTTGTAAACCTATGTAGAAAATATTAAATAAGACTCTATAAAATGCCAATGTTAAAATACATTGGCATTTTTTTAAACGACTTTACGTGTTAATTTTAACTTTTTTTGTTACATCTTATGTTAACAATTAAAAACGGTAGACT
This sequence comes from Candidatus Gastranaerophilales bacterium, assembly GCA_947587615.1. Lineage (GTDB taxonomy): Bacteria > Cyanobacteriota > Vampirovibrionia > Gastranaerophilales > Gastranaerophilaceae > RUG14156. Next base: position 4,353 of record CANPYC010000023.1, read on the forward strand.
AAAGTCTACCCTACGGCGGCTCTGTACTTGCGTTTACTTGCTTTTTTTCTGTTAACAAGATTGCCATGAGTTTTTGAACTGCTTACGGCAATGATATTGTAAAATAGTAGGGTAGACTTTAGTCTACCATCTACTACCCTGTAGGGTTTTACGCAATAAAAATTTTATATTGACAATTAAGAATGGTGGTGCCAAAACAGCAGGGTAGATTTTAGTCTACCAACAAAAAGGCTTGCAGTAATAATTGTAAAATCAGCAGGGTAAACTTCAGTCTACCCTCTGCCGCATATAGCAATGATATTGTAAAATAGTAGGGTAGACTTTAGTCTACCATCTACCGCCTGCTTTCAAGCTTTAGCGCATACCAATCTTAACAAAATATATATTTCTTCTTTTATCAAAGATACAATTTTCAGCATTACATCTTATATTAACAATTAAGAACGGTAGACTAAAGTCTACCCTACAGTTTTGCGCAATAAAAATTTTTAGAAAATTCAAAACCTTTTTGTTTAAAAAAATAAATTTGAAAAAATTTAAAAAATACTTGAAAAATATTGTTAAAGGACTAGAATTTTTTTGTCAGTGTTAGCTTAAATTTTGAAGCCTTAAAACTGAAATCTGAAATTGAATTTTGAAGCATAACAATTAAATGAATAGAATAAGGAGAAAGTATGTCAAATCAAGTAATTGATAACAAAGATTGTCTTGCGCCAAACGAAGTAGCGCACGGGTTTTCTGAAAAGGTAATGCCCGCAAAAGCAAGTTATAGAAAATCTAAAATGTTTGTTTTAGCAATTGCCGCAGGTGCGTTTATCGCCTATGGTGCGCAAGTAAGCTTAACCGTTATGACGGGAACGGCTGAAAATCTTAGCTGGGGCTTATCAAAATGGATTGGCGCAATGGTTTTTGCAACAGGACTTATGATGGTTGTTTTAACGGGCGCCGAACTGTTTACGGGTAATGTTATGATGATGTTTTCCGTTTTGGAAAAGAAAATATCATGGATGAAATTATTTAGAAGCTGGACAATTGTATACATAGGAAACTTTGTAGGTTCAATTCTTTTAGCGGGATTGGTTTATTATTCGGGTGCTTGTCACAACTGCTCGGACGCTCTTGGCGTTATGGGTATTACAACCGCTGCGGGTAAAGTTTCTCTAACATTCGTTGAAGCATTTACAAGGGGTATTCTTTGTAACTGGTTAGTTTGTCTTGCCGTTTGGATGGCAACAAGTTCAAGAAGAGTTATTGGTAAAATATTTGCAATATTCTTCCCGATTATGACTTTCGTTGCTTCGGGATATGAACACAGTGTCGCAAATATGTTCTTTATTCCAAACGGAATATTTATGAAATCCGTTCCATCGGTTGTTGCTGCTTCGGGCTTAACCCCTGAGCAATTAAATCTTCTAACTTGGAAAGGTTTTATATTCCATAACCTAATCCCCGTAACTTTGGGTAATATTGTCGGTGCGTTTGTTTTTGTTGTTTTATTGTTCTGGATGGCATATTTAAAAGACGACCACAAAGCTCAACAGGAAGAAAATTAGTTTAACACACAATTTGAGCGGCTTTTATAATTTAATAGAAAGCCGTTCTTTTTTATTTTAAAATTTAAAGTATGAAAAGATTATTTTTAATATTAGCTTTATTATTAACAACATCTCTTTGCTCTCTTGCGCTTGATGAAGAAGTAAATAAGAGCGAAAAAGAACCGATAAGTGAAGAGGTAATTCTTCTTCCTGTGCCTTCAGATAGCGAAGATGCTACAAATGGTACAAATAGCGGTGAACATAAAGTTATTTTAGAACCAGAGGAAACACCCAAAGAGCCTGAATTTAACCCTTATTCAAAAGAGACTCTAAAAGGTATAATCACAAAAGATTATGATATTAAATCTCCCGAAGGGATGTTTAAAGAGCAGTTAAAATTCCGCTCAAAACGAGGTATTATAAAAGAAGCGGGTGCGCAATTTAACTTTCAAAGCAATTTTAGCGAAACAATCGGTAATGAAAGCAATTTAAAATTTAAACCTTCTTTAATAAACATCGGCTTTAAAGGCAAATTCAAATCAGGTCGTGACGGCTTTAATTTTCTTTTTGATACAACCCCTGATATTGAAGAAAATTTCTTCCATAGGCTTGTACTTGATGCTTGGGTTGAAACAGTAAGAATACCTCATCATACTTTAATGTTTGGTACATCTCGCCCCAATGTTGGTGTTGAAGGCGGTCAAAGCCCTTATACACTGCCTTTTGTTTCACGTTCTCAAACGGCAAGAACTTTTGGTAATATCAGAAAAACAGGTTTAAGATTAAAAGGCGATTATAAATATATTGATTATGATTTAGGGGGTTATAGCTCGGACACTTGGTATAGTGAATTTTTCCCGGGAGTTGAAACGGATTTGTGGGTTAATTTTAAACCCTTAGCAAATGTTAGCGACAAATTCGGCAAATTAAACCTTGGGGGCGGTTATCAGGTCGGCACAAGAAACTCTCATGATTTTATGGTTGAGCTTGCTTCCGTTGGTTATGAATATAAAAACTTTTGGATGAGAGCGGAATACGCTAACGCTGACGGTTATAACGGCGGGGGCGGACTGTCAGAGAAAAAAGCGTGGGGCTATAACGTTACTTTAGCATACAGGCTGACAAAAAAGCTTGAGCTGCTTTTAAGGTATGATGATTTTGATTCAAACAAGCAAAAAGCAAATAATAATTCAAGAGAATACAGCGCAGGCATAAATTACTATATCTTAGGGCAATGTTTGAGGTTGATATTTAACTATGTTTACTGTCAAAACGAAGCCTCAAGCGATAGTCATAAGATAATTGTAGGCGGGCAGTTGTTGCTGTAATATCAAGGTATTTTGATTTTATAGACGACTGTTCAGGTCTAAGAGGAATGCCGAGCGTAATGCTTGCCATTGTATACCTTGCTCCACCTGCCATTAACGAGGGTATGGTACGAATGTATAAATTGGGTTTATCATGAACAAATATACCGATAGCGACTTCGGGATTTAAAACAGTCGTCTCCATCGTCATCGCAACGGATGCTTCAGCCCTTAGCAAAGTTATGAGCCTTGATATCCGCAGGGTGGACTTTAGTCCACCGTTTATAACTAAGCTAAAAATCAAAAACCTAAAAGTCAGTTTCGAGATGGTAGACTAAAGTCTACCCTACGGCTTTTTATTTTCATCTTTTTATAATTCTTCACCCTTGTTAATGACAGAGATGGTAGACTAAAGTCTACCCTACAATTATAATTCTCCACTGTATCAGTTTGGTATCCGTAGGGTGGACTTCAGTCCACCATGCACTAAGTTAGAAACTAAAAAACCCGTAAATCAGGTTTCGAGATGGTAGACTAAAGTCTACCCTACGGCTTTTTATTTTCATCTTTTTATAATTCTTCACCCTTGCAATAACACAAAAAGAGCAATAAAGACGAGATAAAATAAGGTTTAACGTGATTAATACAGGCTAAAAACACTATAAAATAGCAGAGTAAAGTCCGCCAAGCTAACTTTAAAGCAAGTGTTATGTTTAATTAAGAAACTGATTTTTTAATAAAATTAACTTTTAAAATTTCTTTAAATTTAACCTTTCAAAACCGGCATTCAAGCTTTAAAATTATCTTCAAAACTAACCTTCAAGTCGTTTTTAAAAATTCGTAAAGTTCAAACAATGCCTTTTTTGCGATATCTTTTTTAATTTTATGGCGATTATTTGTCAGAGCAAATTTAGAAATATATTTTACAACTTTAATTTTATCTTTACAGCTAAGACCGATATATACAAGCCCTATCGGTTTTTCTTTAGAACCACCCGTTGGACCTAGAATACCCGTTGTACAAGCGCCGATATCAGCATAATTTAAAAGCCCCAAAGCCATCTCACTTGCTGTTTGCTCGCTTACAGCTCCAAAAGTTTCAAGAGTTGGCTTTTGAACATTCAAAAACTTTTCTTTTGCAGAGTTTGAATAAGTAACAAAATTTTGAAAAATAAAATTACTTGCCCCGTCAATATCCGTTAAATAAGAGCTTAATAGTCCTCCCGTACAGCTTTCAGCCGTTGCAAGAGATAATTTTTTCTCAATTAAAATTTCTTTAATTTTGCATAAAATTTCATATTTATTCATAATTTTTATTTTTTATTTAAAGTTATGAAGGTATATCCAATTTAGAAAGAATTATAATATCAAACGGTGTATCTTTTTTGATTAATATTTCATCACCATGCCTGAACATATCGGCAAAAACACTATAAACGCTTGAACCTACGCAAGCAACACTCCCGCCGATTGCAGCAAGAGGAACAAAGAGAATTTTTGCCCCTTTAAAAAGGTCATCCCCCGAGGTCTTGCCCCAATTAACCGTCCTTGGGACAATTGTACCCGCTTTTTTAATATCTCTTCCGACAGCTTTAAAATAGTTTCCGTTTGTTGTAAGTGCGCCATCAGGTTTTAAGACATAATCAAAATTGCTTGCAATTCCTGAGTTAATAGGCAATTGCGTCCCGTTTTTCGTAACAAAGTGATCAAGCGTTAAATATAAAACAGCAGGTCTTGAAAAGCTTTTTGAATATTTAACCTCTGAAATTCTGCCTCTAAAAAGAGTTTTTGAAGGCAAAACAAGTTTATTGTTGACATAAATATCTTTAGCTAAGTATGCCTGAAACATATCACCGTTTACAATGTTTTTTGTTGTAATATCCTGAGCCATGGTAAGCTCAAGCTTTGTTCCGTAAGGCAGACTTATTCCGTCAATATCCGCATAGAGTTGATGAGCGGCAAAAGCATTTAATGAAAACAATAAACAAACAACGATAAACAATATCCGCAAAAATTTCATTTATCTATCCTTCTTTAGCTAAATTCCTTACGTCATTTACTCTTGTAGCGCCAAACTTTGCGCTTAAATCGTCAACATGATGAATTATATAATAAAAAGGTTCTAAATCTCTTTCGCCAAGATCAATCATAGCGCCCCATTCAGTCCTTGCGTGGTGAGCAGCTATCATTTTTGCCATATTCAAAAAGCCGTTTGACATACACAACGTATAAGCCCACTGTGAATGGGATATCCAATCTTTTCTAAATTGCTCATTATACTCAATCATGCCCGAGTCAAGGTTGATATCGTATTCAAAAATTTTACCCATGTCATGCAAAGTTGCAGCTGCCAAGACTTCTTCTTTGTTCAAATACTTTTTAACTTTCGGTAAAACCGCCTGTGCCATCTCAATACATTCCCATGTATGCAACACAAGCCCGCCTATATAGTTATGGTGCATTTGTTTTGCAGCCGGAGCAACAAGAATTTTTTCTTTATTGTCTTTTAGAATTTTCAAAACGAAGTTTTTAAGTTTTTCATCTTTAAAACCTTCAATAACATTTAAAATTTTATTAAAATATTTTTCTCTGACTTCTAAATCTATTCCAAGTATAGCTTGCTCTATCACTTCAAAATTATTCAAAAGACAATTGTTATATTTCTCATTATAACTAGCCGTTATAATTTTAATAATATTCCCGACTCTTGTTGAAATATCGGAAATTCTATTCAGCGCTTCTTCCCAAAGTACACAGTTTAAAATTGAATTATCTTCAATATTTTTAAGCTGCATTTTGCCCATTTTTGTACCTGCCTTGGTGTCCCCAATTGAAAAAGACAGGATTTCATATTTTGCTTTTAAATCTAACATATTTTAATTTTACTACAAGGCATTTTTTAGCGCCATAATTTTTTTATAAGAATTATCAATATCTTCTTCTTTAATATTTCCTTTTTTAATTTCTTCTTTTATAATTTTTTTAATTTTTAAAGGTAAATTTTTATCCTTATAGCCTAAGTTATTTGAAAAAAGAAGAATATCAACCCCCGCATTAATTGAATTTACAACAATTTCTCGAAGCGTATAGTTATCTCTTATTGCTTTCATGTCATAATCATCAGACACTATAACTCCCTTGTAGCCGATTGAATTAATAAGCATATCTTTAATACATTTTTTAGATAAGCTTGAAGGAAATTCAGGGTCAAAATTTGAATTATAAACGTGTGACACCATAACCATATTAAGCTTTGAATAGTTACTAAGTTCAAAATATGGCATAATTTCATCTTTAATAAAAGTATCGGTTGAATCAACAAAACCTTTGTGCGTATCACCAACAGGAGAGCCATGCCCCGGAAAATGTTTAATTGAAGTTATGATGTTTTGTTTATTGTGTTCATCTATGAAAATTTTAGCGTATTTTACAACTTTTTTATAGTCATCCGAGTAGCTTCTTTGTTTTTTTGCTATTATTGAGCTTTTATTAATTTCTAAATCAACGCAGGGCGCAAAATTCAGGTTAAGTTTAAGTTCATGCTCTAATTGTGCCATTTTTTTATACTCTTCTTTTGCAAACTCTTCTTTATCTTTATTTAAGGCAACTTCTTTTGCGGAAGGATGTTTTATAAAATCATACCTTTGAACATATCCTCCTTCATTATCAAGCGCAATAAAAGGAGGGGTCGAATTTGCTTCAAGCATTTTTTCATTCATTAAAATTAAATCGTCTTTGGATTTAATATTTTTTGAAAACAGTATAACTCCCGTAATTTCATTATTTTTAACCTGTTTAAGCGCTTTTTTATAACCTCTTGTATTGATAGTATTTCCCTCAAAACCTATCATTATCATAGACCCTATTTTTAAATCAAGGTCGCAAGCAAAACACCATGAATTTAAAAATAAGACTAAAAGAATAAGTTTTTTCATCTATTCCCCTTGTTTTTGCTTTTTCTTTTCCAGAATAATCAGTTTTCTTAAGGTTTGGTTGTTAATTTGTCCTCCCGCCAAAAGAATAATGGAAGAATAATAAAGCCAAACCATTAAAATTGCAAATGTACCGATTGTTCCGTATACTTTGTTATAAGTTCCAAGTGCATTAATATAAAGAGAAAATGCCCATGAACCCAATAACCAGAATACACAGAAAAATAATGCCCCCGGAATTACGCTTTTTCTTTTTGCGCTAAAATCTCTTGCAGGTAATACATAGTAATTAATTGAAGCCAACAAAAAGAGCATTAGAAAGGCAATCGGCCATCTTAAAATTAAAATTGTATCTATAATATGTTGCGGGATTGATAAATACATCCCGATAAAGTTTAAAATTACTTCTCCTAAGATAATTAAGTTAATGCTGATAAACAGAAAAAATGTATTAACAAAAACCATTAAAATTGCTAAAAACCTTACTTTTAAAAAGCTTCGATTTTCAACAACATTATTTGCTCTATTTAAACCTTTAATAATAACGGCAATAGCGTTTGATGTCAGAAACATTGTTGCAAAAAAACCGACAAAAGCAACAAGCTTTCCGCTTTTAAAGATTACAACTTCCGCTAAAACATTGTTAATTAAATCTATCACCCCTTGAGGAGCAATTGTTGAGAGTGAAAAAATTATTTTATTAATAAAAAAAGTCTTACCAAGCCAGCCAAAAACAGCCGTTAAAAAAAGCATAAAAGGAAAAATCCCTAATGTTGTCATATATGCCATCTCGCCTGCGGCGTTACCAAAATCATCCCTTATTATGCTTTGGGTCAGATTGGTAATATATTCTTTTATGACCTGTAATACTTTATTCATGGTTAAATTAGAGTTTTTGCTTCTTCTAAGAGTTTTTCTAATGCCACATTAACTGTGGCTTTTATGGTACAGCCTGCCGCCCTTTTATGTCCTCCGCCATTAAATTTTTGGCTTATTTTTGTTGCGTCCGCTTCTTTTGTTCTGATTGAAATTTTTGAACCCAAATCTGTTTCTTTAATTACAAAAGCAATTTCGACTCCTTTAATTGTTCTTAGGGTTTCGCAAATTCCTTCTGTATATTCATCTTTTGCGCCGAATTTTTCAATTATTTCTTTTGTAATTATTGTATAGGCGATTTTATCGCTACAACAAAATTTTGCATTTTCAACAAGATAGCTTTGAAAGAGTATAAGGTTTTTGGGCTTGTTTGTGTAGCATAAATCCGCAATTTCAGAGGTATTTATACCTGTTTTTGAAAGTTTTGAAGCAATATTGAATGTATGAGAGGTCGTACTTTCATATTTAAAACAGCCTGTATCGGTTAAAATTGCGCAGTATAAACAAAGCGCCATTTCTTTTGTAATTTCAACGTTTAATTTTTCAAATAAGTCAAATAAAACTTCGCCCGTTGATGATATTCCGCCTCGAATATGGTTAATTTTAGCATAACCCTTATTTGTTTTATGATGGTCAATTAAAATTGTATTTTGCGCTTTATCAAATATTTCTCTTGCGCTTTCAACAAGCCTATCAACGGAAGCTGTATCAACCACAATTATTAAATCATATTCATCTTTAATGTTTGTAAGGTTTTTAGCCTTGTTTAGATGAGGCAGGAAACTGTATGTTGAAGGGAATTGAAAATTATCTTTTATTTGAAGCAGAATATCTGCCTTATCACCTATAAAAGATTTCATTGCGCATGCGCTTCCTAAAGTATCGCCATCAGGATTAACATGTGTTATTATAAGAATACGGTTTGAGTTGTTTATTAAATTTAAAATTTCTCTTTCCATTTGTTAATAGAATAACAAAAATTAAAGGAAAAATAAATGATTTTTTTAGTGCATTTATTTTATGTTGTTTTTTATATATCGGCAATTATTTATACTTGTTTTTTGTTTACTAATGCAATTGAGCATTTAGGTTTAAAATTAAAGCTTGGAAATAATGCAACAGGTTCAATTCTTGCTGTTATCGGAACAGTGTTACCTGAAACAATTATTCCTTTGATTGCAATTTTTGGTTCTTACTTTTTTTCAAAAGATATTTCAACAGGGCAAGATATTGCACTGGGTGCAATTATCGGTTCTCCTTTTATGCTTTCAACTTTAGCTTTGTTTTTGCTTGCAATTGTTTTGATTATTCAAAAAAGAAAAGAGCTTAATGTTGACTATACCAATATTTTAAGAGATTATAAATATTTTATTCTTGCTTATATTGTTGCGATTTGTACTTCATTTGTTGATATAAAATTGATTAAAATTTTAACGATAATATTTTTATTAGCACTTTATTGCTTTTTTGTATATAGAACAATAATTAAATCAAAACAAAATTTTGTTGAAGAAGAGCTTGAAGAACTTGTTTTTTGCAGGCTTTTAAAATGCAAAATTAAAGACGAGTTTAGCTGTGTCATAGTTCAGCTTGTACTTTCTTTTTTGGCTTTGGGGCTTTTTTCTCATTTGTTTGTTGATGAAATAAAATATTTTTCAACCTTTTTAAATGTAAGCCCCGTAATTTTAAGCCTTGTTATTACTCCTTTTGCAACGGAATTACCCGAGTGCTCAAATAGCGTTATTTGGACTTTTAAAAGGAAAGATGATTTAGCGTTGGCTAATGTTATTGGTGCGGTTGTTTTTCAGGCAATGATACCAATGTCAATAGGGATTGCTTTAACACCTTGGAAATTTAGCCCTGTAATATTGCTTAACATTTGTTTTGTTATAATTAATTCAACTCTTTTTGTAATGTTTGCAAGGCTTAATAAAAGCGTCAAACTTTATCCTTTATTCATCAGCGGGATTTTTTATTTTATTTTCTTAACTTATCTTTTTTTAAAATAGCAAAATTATAAATTCACACTCCTTTAATATTAAAAGAGGATAAAAAAATGAACATAGGAAAAATTAACGGCGCATACTTTTCAGCCAATTTAAGAAGTAAAAAAACAAAACCGCAGCAGCAAAAAGCAAAAACAGTGCTGGGAGCTAAATATGATTTAAATGTTATTACCGCTCAAAACCCTAAAAGCACGGATGATATTATCAACTATTTGCAATATAGAAACGGGATGAAAATATCTCAAACTTCATCAAAAAAATATAAAGAAAGTTTAGAAGCGGAAAATATTCGCCTTGAAGCGCTTAAGGAATTGGACAGTGATAAATTTCTTAATTTAATTCCACCGATTGCTTACATAAAAGCTTCTAAAACTTGCGAAGACGGCGAACTTTTAAGGGATAATATAAAAAGTTTAAATTCTTTGGATGAAAAAATAGCTTCAAAAATAAATTATATGTATCTTGATAAATTGCTGCAAAGCGATGATTTTTGTTTCAGGTCATTGCTTTTATCAAGATTTGAAGATGATGAAATTGAAAAAATGGATAATGATGATGTTACTAAGTATTTGTTAAATATTGATAAAGAAGATGATATTGTAGCGCAAGGACAAGAACATGACGCTTATAAAAGCATATTTTTGCTTGCTTATAAACCGCATTAGTTTTGTTGTTGGAATAAGCTTTAGTCTGACGACTTAGCTTGAAACATCTGACCCCAAAAGTTATTGTGCAACGCTTCCTTATATCGTTAACAAGGATGCAGCTTTAACATCCGACTTAAATTTATCATAAAATAAATACACCCGTGACAATCTTTAACCTTTGAATAAAGAAGCAGGGTGGACTTCAATCTGTCATTACACTTAAAGTAAGTACATATTGAGCAAATATTGCCATAGGTTAAACCTTGATATGACGGCAGACTAAAACCTACCCTGCAATTATAATTCCCTGTCGTAGTTTCAATGGCAGACTAAAGTCTACCCTGCAATTATAATTCTCCACCATCTCAGTTTGATATTTGCAAGGTAGACTTTAGTCTAACGTTACGCTGATTGATTGTTAAAATTGCTTAACAATTAAGAGAAATACGGCTACCCGTTCTCATACTTTTCTAAAACACCCGAACAAATTAGAGATTATATAATTATGATATTGAGCATTTTTTGGCATGCAAAATTCTTACAAAAGAGCATTTCTTTTTACGTATAAACCGCTTTATCAATTTTTACCATTCACACACTTATTTATTATACAAATACCTGCTCGGCACTATAATCATAATCCAATTTTGCTTCAATCTTTCCATCAACCCTATTGATTGTAAAACATCCGGTTAATAAATTTTTGTTGAAATAATAGTCTTTACCGGCTTTATTATCCGTGCAACTTTTTTTATACGCAAGTAAATAATCATCATTCCAAGTATAGCTTTCATGGGCTTTATCAGGCATATCCTTAACTGATTCAAATTTTGTTTGATAATTACATAATTTACCTTTATAAAAACCATACTTTTCGGCTGCTTGAGTCGTATTTTCCGTTATTTTCAGTTGTTTTTGGCACTGTAGCAACGTGCCATCATTGTTAAAATTATATTTAGCTTCGCACATCTGCACTTTGGGCTCAGGCTCTTTTATACCCAGACTGCATTCCGAGAGTTTAGCTTTTACATATTTATATTCATTTTTTACTCCGTCAATATATTGCGTTATTGTCGAAGATTTGAAGTCTGAAATATCCGTTTTTCTTATTACGGTTCCGTTTTTCGTTTCTATAAGTTTAGTTGGAATTATTTTACAATCATCTGTTGTTATGGTTTTAAATCTTCTTATAATATCTTCCCCTTCGGTTGGAATATTGACAAAATTTTTACTTTCACCTTTTGTTATATACGACAAGACTTCGTTATACAAATTCATTGATTCTTCTTTAATTTGTTCAGCTTCTTTTTGAACGTCTTGCGCTTTTTTATTGATGATATTTGCATTATTTAAAATTTCAGCTGCTTTCTGTTTAATTTTTTGCGGTTCCGGGGAGGTGTTTTTTACTGTTGTAGTATTTTTCTTGTAAGCATTATTGCACCCAGCGCTAACGCCCCTATGCCAATTGCCGCAGCGGCACCAAAGGCAAGATTTTTATTTGTTTGCTTATCTGCTTTATTATCTTTATTGTCCGACTTATTGCCCGTATCATTACTTATTTGATTATCCGTTTGGCTGTTTGTATTATCAGCTTTATTTATACTATCTTCATTTGAAGTATTTTGCTTTGCATTACTTATTTTTGATTCACTATTTTTAATAAAATTTGCGCTTAAAGAATTAACAAGTTCCTTAATTAAACTATTTATTTATAGTTTTACAAAACAGATGAATAAAAAATTGTCTTAGGTGTTTATTGATATTAAACATATCTTGAGCAATTTTAATTTCTACATTCGATTTGAGATGGAAATTATTTTTGCTCTTCCGAATTTATCTACCTTAACCCTTGCATAACCGCCTTTTGTTAATTCTCGCTCAAGCCTTTTTGCTTCTTTTGATTTCACAAACCAACTTTCAATTCCATATTTAATTTGCCTGTTTCCAAATATCGACCAACCTCCGTATTTGCCTTTTATAAAAAGTTCGTCCTTTGGTTTTTCATACTGCACCCTTTTAATTTGAGCAATATTATTTTCATCAGGCTCTAAAACAACATAAAGAGTTTTTTTATAGTTTATCGGGTTTTTGTCATGATTAAAAGTAGAAATATTAAAACTTAAATTTACATAATCACCCCTTAGAATGTCCTTAGGGTCAATCGGCTTTGTTTGAAGAACAACATCCTGCCCGATTAAAACAATTGATTCTTGAGAAAATACAAAAACGCAAATAATTAAAAACCAAAAAAGTATAATCAAAAGAGTATTTTTTTTCATTTAATTATTCTCCTTTTCATCTTTTCTTTTCATTTTTTCATTTCTAACTCCGAAATAAAGAAGAATTATTCCCGCAACTATTAACAAAATTGCGCCATGAAAATATTTTGAGCCTATCCTGAAATAGTTAATTATTAAATATAAATATAAAAATTTTCTTGCTAAATCGACTATTCTTTTATTATCAAGCGAAAAGCCATATTTATACATAAGATAAATCATTAATATTATTAAAGCATTTGCAAAAAACCCGATAATATAATTATCAATATTTGAAAAATATAATAAAGGCAAATTCAACAAAACAACAAAAGAAATAAAACCCGCTTCCGCTTTAACTAAGCCTGTTTTTTCCTTCTCTTTTGTATAATTAAAAAGATTAAGCCCCAAAATTGCCAATAGCGGCATATAAAGACTGCATTCATTTGCTTTTATTTTTGTATCATCAACGAAAGTTAAAATAAAAAGCATTATAAATATAAAAAACAAACCCGTTGTTTTATAGGTCATAGAAAAATTATTAAATTTTTCCTTAATTATTCCGATATTACCAAAAGAATACAACACTCCGCCTACAATTAAGCCAACTGTTGCAAACAGGCAGGATGTTTCATCATATATAGCGCAATTATAATAAAACATATAAACGGTTGAAATATATAAAACGGTTGATAAAATATTAATCGCATTGTTGTTATAAACAAAAGCCATTGGATAAACACTTATAAACCAAAGCAAAGTAATTAAAAAGGAATTTGCTTCGATATGATAAATTTGCCCCAAAAGCGCCCAAACCCCGCCTATTAAAAGGGTCGACAGAAAAGTTAAAGATACACCGAGTTTAGGGAATTTTGAATTTTCTTCGCTGAATTTATACCCGCCATACAATGCCCCTGAAGCAAGAAGAGAGCACAGAGCAACTTTTAAAAAATTATTCCTTTGGAAAAATTCAATAAGCCAATCGTTTGCCTGAATAAAAACAATTACCCCAAACCCGAGCAAAATTGCACCGATTATATATAAAGTTATTTGAACTTTTGCCTTTTGGGATTTTTCCTTTTCTTTTTTTAAATCTTCAAGCAAATTAAGATATTGAATTTTATCAATCAAACCCTTTTCAAGCCACTTTGCAAGCGCTTTTTCCATTTTTCTCTCCCGTTAAAATTTAATTTTGATATTTCATCTTTCTATAGTTCAAAAGGCTGACAATAAATTTTATCAGAATTTATATTTAAAATAATTATATATTTTTAAACGTTTTTTGTAAAACAAACCCTACAACATTCTAACTAGTATTATCGGATGATTGAAAAAGAGCAAAAAAAATATATAATCCGAATATGCTAAAAACTATGATTTTAGAAATATGGAATAATTTACATCCGATGACCCATTTTTGGATTATCATAAGTACTGTTGGTGTTCTTGCCCTGTATGGATTAATGTATTCCTTATAAAGGATTGGTTAAAACTTAATATATAGAGTCTTGATTGCCATAAGGGAATGATAACAAAAAAATCATTGCCATTCTTTCTATGTCATTAACAAACACAGGATTAATAAAAGGTAAACTTGGGAAAAATAGGTTTGGTTCGTAGGAATCGTGGAAAATCTCACTTCCTCCTCACTTGGCATTGCAAAAAAAAGGGGGAATAAAAACCCGTGGCAATCTTGGCGAATGAGTGCTTGTTCTAAGTGCAATGACATACTGAAGTCCACCCTACGACGGAGAACTGTAATTGTAGGGTAGACTTTAGTCTACCATCTTACCCATCACATCATTAGCAAGGGTGTAACAGTAGGGTAGACTTTAGTCTACCATCCCAAAACAGAATAGGTACATGTTCCAAAATAAAAAAGCGTTTTTAATTAAATTTTTATTATACATAATTACTTTTTAAACAGCAGGGTAGACTTTAGTCTACCATCCTAAAACTGCTTCTTACGCCTTTGTTGATGACATGAAAAAAAGAAAGCATTGGTTATAAATGGTGGATAAATGGTGGAGCGAAGTCCACCCTACGGATACTACAGTGAAGAATTATAATTGCAGGGTAGACTTTAGTCTACCATCCCAAAATTACGGTTGATTATAACTATTTGAAAGAGCAGCCGCAGGGTATACCGTTTTATCAGGGTTTAACCCATGGCAATTGTGCTGAATGTATATTTGTTTCAAGCGTAATGCCAGGCTAAAGTCTACCCTGCTTTCTACATCAACAGGTATAGATACAAAAGATAAAGATAAAGGTTTTAGCCTTGTAGATATTGCAAAAGGCGAAGGTGGAGATGGCGATAAAGCAGTAACAGACTTTTCAGACGCATTAGATAAACTTGATGATGCAATTGATAACATTACAGACAGAAAATCAATAATTGGTGCTGCACAAAACAGATTATCTTCAGCATTAGAAACATTAACTATTCAACAAGAAAACTTATCAAGTGCTAAGTCAATTATTAAGGTGTGACCCATGGTAGTTTTACTGAATGTATACTTGCTTCAATCGTAATGGTAGACTAAAGTCTACCCTGCGGATACCAAGGCTCATAACTTCGCCAAGGGTTGAAGCATCCGCCGCAATGGCGGCAGAATAAGTGTTTCAAATTTAACTTTAAATAATTATCACCAATACTCAATTTATCCACTCCTTGACATTTCAAAAAGTTTACTTAAATACTGCTAATAATTTACTTTTATTTAAACACCCCGCTTTTTCATCATTCAATAATTTTACCAACCAAAAATTTTGCAAAATAAAACTTTGATAATTTCTTATCAAAGTTTTTAACAGATTATGAATTAAAATTTCTAATTTTCAAAAACATATCCCATTAAAGAAGACTCTCTTGCTTTTTTAACGGCATTTGAAAGCATTCTTTGATGTTTAGCGCAAGTGCCTGTAATTCTTCTTGGAAGAATTTTTCCCGCTTCAGACAAAAATCTTTTTAATTTAGACACGTCTTTGTAATCTAAAGTATCGATTTTATCATTACAGAATGCGCAATTTTTTTTCTTTTTTACATCCTTGTTATCTTTTGCCATTTTTTTATTTTTTCCTTTTCTAGTTTTTTAATAATTTTTTATTTTTTATTAAAATCGACCCCGTTAAAACGGTATTTCGTCCTCATCAATTAAATCTTGAGCGATTTCATCCTGATTAAAACTTACAATGTTTTCGCCATTGCTATTTGGTGCATTAGAAGCAGCAGCGAGGGAATTTGCAGATATTTTTTCAACAGAATTTGCGTTAACTTCAAATATCTTCTTATCTTTACCATTGGGTAATTTATAAGTATTTGTCTGCAACCTGCCTTCAACAGCAACACTATCACCTTGAGCAATCGTAGAAGCAACTGTATCTGCCAATTGTCCAAAAGCAATAACCCTTATTAAGGTTTCGGTATTTTTATCAATATTAATACTAAAACCTGCTATTGCCATATCATTTTGAGTAAATCTTTTCTCGGGAGCTTTTGCAACAACCCCTGTTAAAAACGCTTTTGCTAAAGTCATTTATGCACATTCCTTTGTGGTAAACATTATACGAATTACAGACTCATTAAGTCTTAATTGTCTTTTAAGTTCGGAAACCTTATCTGAAGGAACACTTAAAATTTGATTAACCATAAAACCGTCGGTAAAACCGCCAACTTCATAAGCAAGTTTTTTTCTGCCCATTTTGTCACTTTCGATTATATTACCGCCTAAAGTTTTTACGGTTTCTTCAATTTTAGCTACAACTTTATCCGCTTCTTCATTATCAAGATTTGGTTTTATAATTGTGAACAGTTCATATTTTTTCATTTTTTCTCCTTTGGTGAAACAATTATAGCATAAATCGTAGCATAAGCACGTTCTAAAAACAAGAAAAAATTTGATACTTTAACGTTTTTTAATATTATTTATAAGAGGTTAAATTATAAAGATAGAATTAAAAACCCGCAAGAACAAAAGTTTTAAAGCATGGTTTACAATTTTGTTTAGATTTATTTATTACATCGCTTTACAAGTTTTCTTTAAGTCTTAAATTTTATTTTTTAACATTATAAGAATAAAAACTGCAAGGAAAATTAAGTATAAATTTTAAAAAATAGCATGATTTTATAATTAAGCCATGTAAAATGTTTAATTATAAACTTGCATATTTTAAAATATTTTTTCTTTAAGCTTGCGTTTATTTAACAGTTTCAATTGTGTTTAGAGATTTTCTTTTTTCTTTCATTTTAGCGGAAGCTTCAATCAGACCTTTAAATAAAGGGTGCGGCTTGTGCGGTCTGGATTTAAATTCAGGATGAAATTGGCATGCTACAAACCAATCATTTTCAGGTATTTCAATTATCTCGGCTAACAGTCCGTCCGGACTTGTACCTGAGATTTGCATGCCGTTTTCTTTAATTAAATCTCTATATTCATTATTAAATTCAAAACGATGTCTATGGCGCTCAAGTATTAATTCACAACCGTATACCCCATGAGCTTTTGAGCCCGGAACAATTTTGCAAGGGTATGATCCAAGGCGCATGGTTGCTCCATAGCCTGCAATATTTTTTTGTTCTTCCATTAAATCAACGACTTTGTAATTTGTTGTTTTATCAAATTCTGTTGAATTTGCGTTTTCAAGCCCTAAAACATTTCTTGCATATTCAATTACAGCGCATTGCATGCCAAGACAAAGCCCCAAAAAAGGTACGTTATTTTCTCTTGCGTATTGAATTACTTTTAATTTTCCTTCAATACCTCGAACTCCAAAACCACCGGGGACAACAATGCCATCTACATCTGCAAGATGTGCTTTTGTGTCTTCGTCGCTCAGAATATCTTCAGAAGCAATCCATTTAATATTAATTTTTGCACTTGCTTCAAAGCCGGCATGTTTTAAGCTTTCAACGACGGATATATAAGCGTCGTTTAATTCTGTATATTTACCCGCTAAGGCAATAGTTAACTCTTGTTTAGGGTGTTTGATATTATAAACCATTTCCTTCCATTCGGTTAAATCGGCATGCCTTGGCTCAAGATTAAGAGTTTTAAGCACCTGCTCGGTTATATTTTGTTTTTCAAGATATAGCGGTACTTCATAAATCGAGTCCATATCCTTGCATTCAATTACACTATCTTTATTAACCGAGCAAAAAAGCGAAAGTTTTTCTTTTTCATTCTTTCCGATAGGCACCTGTGTTCTTAAAACAAGCATTTCAGGCTGGATTCCATAGCTTCTTAAAACATTAACGCTGTGCTGTGAAGGTTTTGTTTTAAGTTCGCCCGAAGTTGGCAAATAAGGTAATAGTGTTACATGGATTGACATTGAATTTTGAGCGCCGATTTCAGCTCTGAATTGCCTGATTGCTTCAATAAAGGGCAATCCTTCAATATCTCCTACCGTTCCTCCGATTTCAGCTATTAAAATATCGGGGTTTGCTCTTTTTGAAGCCATTATAAGACGTGATTTAATTTCACCGGTAATATGAGGTATCATTTGAACGGTTGCGCCTAAGTATTCGCCCGCTCTTTCTTTATTTATAACGGTTTGATAAACGCTTCCCGAGGTAACATTGTTAATTTGAGATAAATAAGCGTCAATAAAGCGCTCGTAGTGTCCTAAATCTAAATCTGTTTCAGCGCCATCCTCGCAGACAAAAACCTCACCATGCTGAAAAGGGCTCATTGTCCCGGGGTCAACATTAATATAAGGGTCAAATTTTTGAATTGAAACC
Source organism: Candidatus Gastranaerophilales bacterium (assembly GCA_947587615.1). Classification (GTDB taxonomy): domain Bacteria; phylum Cyanobacteriota; class Vampirovibrionia; order Gastranaerophilales; family Gastranaerophilaceae; genus RUG14156. The sequence goes on from CANPYC010000023.1 coordinate 22,654, forward strand.
TTATAACCTCTATCAACAAGTAATCTTCCCAAGGAAGCCGCAACTATCCCTTTGCCGAGCGAGCTTACAACACCGCCCGTTATAAATATATATTTTGTCATTTAACCTCTTAGTTAATTTTAGGTACTTTGAAAAATTCACCTTCAACATCGGGCGCATTTTGCATAAGTTCTTCTCTGGTATTTTCGTAAATTTTTACGTCTTCTCTTGTAACATTTGAAAAATCAATCGAATGATTCATTGGTTCAACATTTGTCGTGTCAACTTTATTCATCTTTTCAACATGTGCTAAAACATCGCCTAATTGATGAGTAAACATTTCCTTTTCATCTTGCGTTAACTCAAGTCTTGCTAATTTTGCAACATGTTCAACATCTTTTACAGTTATCATAATTTACCTCTTATTTATAACTTAACAAAATAATAAAGATATTGCAATTTATTATTAAGTTAATTTATAATTTTAACCATGGATAAGAAGAAAAATATCTTAATAGTTGAAGACCATGCCCTTACATCCTTTGCGCTTAAAACTTCTCTTGGCACGCTTAGTTTTGTTGGGGAGATTTTTGAAGTTGGGTATGCAAAGTCTGCTGTTGAAATATTAAAAAAAAATAATATAGATTTAATTCTCTTAGACCTCGGGCTTCCCGATATTGACGGGGTTCAGCTCGCAAAAGAAATCAGAAAAATTAATAATGATACTAAAATTATCATTCTGACTTCGCATTGCGACAAAGAAGAAGTGCAAAGTTGTTTGGAAGCGGGTATAAACGCATATTGTACAAAAGACATTAAGCCCGACAAGCTTTCCAACGTTATTAAAGATGTTTTGGACGGCTCAATGTATTTTGATTCAAGCGTATCGGCTTATGTTATGCAGACAACGGCAAGAAAACAGGAAAACGACAATTCGACGATAAAAGATTGTTACAATTTGACCCAACAGGAAAAAAGAGTGTTAATATTATTGGCAAGCGGAAATAATAATTCTCAAATTGCTCATAAATTATCAATTTCAATCAACACAACAAAAGTACATGTCTGCTCGATTTTACAAAAATTAAACGTCGAAGACAGAACGCAAGCCGCCATTAAAGCTATTAGAGAAAGTTTAATCGTATAAGGAAAATAATGACTTCACTGGGTAAGATTTTAATAATTGATGATAATGCAAAACTTTTGCAAGACGCGCTTCCTCTGTACGGATATGAAGTACAAAGCGCCAATGACGGTCTTTTGGGGTTAAAGCTTTTGGATGAAAACCCGGATTTTGACTTGGTTTTGTTGGATGTCGTCATGCCCAATTTGGACGGCTGGGAAACGCTCAAGGCAATCAGGCAAAATGCAAAAATTTCAAAAATACCGATAATAATGTTAACTTCGGTTAGTGAAACAGCAAATCAAATATCCGGACTTAAATTTGGCGCTGATGATTATGTTGTTAAGCCTTTTGTCTTGCCAAACCTTTTGGCTCGAATCGAAGCTCTTTTAAGGCGCTCCAATTGGAATAAAAGCGAAAAACACGGCAACATTCTGCCTTTTGTCAGCGGAGAAAAAATTTCACCTCTTACGCAAAGAGAAAAAGAAATTTTAACTCTTGTTGCAAAAGGAAGTTCCAATTCTCAAATAGCTCAAAAACTTTTTGTAAGAGAAGTAACGGTAAAAACGCACCTGAACAGTATTTATCGAAAATTAAACGTTGATAACCGGGTTCAGGCGGTTTTATTGGCACAACAAACGGAAATAATTTAAACATAAAAAGGAAAAAATATGACAACCGAAAATTTAGTAGATTTAATCATAAATGATTACGATAAATTTGAACAATATCACTCGGAAGACAATAACATGGAAATTCAGGAAGCCGATTTTTCGCATGCGACTTTGGCGGATGCGGATTTTACAAACATCGACTTTTCGGGAACCTCCTTTCAGGAAGCGGTATTGTCAAACATTAAATTTGTTGACTGCGACTTAACAAGCGTGGATTTTTCAAGAGCACAGATTACCGAATGCGATTTTTCGGGAAGTATTTTAAACGGCGCAACGTTCAGCTATGCTACCGTTTCTTTTTGTAATTTTTCCGAAGCCGATACGGCGGGCGCTAACTTTAGCGAAGCAAATCTGGCGGATAGCGATTTTTCAACAAGCGAAAACCTTGACTCATGCAGGTTTGACGAAAGTACAATTTGGCCCGAAGCGGAAAAATTACCCGAAGATTTTGACTGTACTTATAATTACGACCTTTCTTCCTTAAGAGAAGAAGAGGAGAATAACAGCGAAATTTATTAGAAATATTTTAAGAAAGCTTTAAATATAAATATTCTGTCGAAATATTAATTTAAAAATGCACTTTAAAAAGTGCATTTTTTACGGTTTTATAAGCTTATTGTTTTTGTCAACATGCGCAATTTTCGGCTTAAAATTCTTTTGTTCTTCGTCATTCATAAGAGCGTAAGCAACTATAATAATTTTATCATTAATTTGCACTTTTCTGGCTGCTGCGCCGTTTAGACAAATAACGCCCGAGTTTTCCCTGCCTTCAATAACATAGGTTGAAAAACGCTCTCCGTTATTCACATCCAGTATTTCCACTTTTTGATTTTGTTTTATGTCAACTTCGCAAAGAAGCTTTTTATCAATAGTAATAGAGCCGACATAGTCAAGATTTGCTTCGGTTACGGTTGCTCTGTGTATTTTTGCGTATAAAAATTCTTTTAGCATAAGTTTATTTTATCATAAAAAATATTTTCAAGATATTTAATTAAAAAAATAATGCGGTTTATTATAAACCGCATAAGTCAAGAAAGGAATGGTTAGACTATTAACTATTCATGATTATTACATAAAAAAAATTACTAGTGCAAATATATTACTAAATTGTTACATATACTATACAATTTGTATAATAATAAAAGTACCTCACAAAGAGGTACTTTTTTACAAGTTATTCAAATTACGTTGCTTAAATTTGCCAGTCATCAGGCAAGTATATTTTTCCGCCCGCCAGAATTATCGGGTTACCTTGTTCATCGCTGGTTCCCGTTATAGCGCTGCCTTCTTTACCGCTGTTTGCTTCAAGAATCTTTTTCCAGAAGTCCTGCCCTTCTTTGGTTTCATATTCAACACCGTTAAGGTTTCTGGTTATTCTTGCAGCGCAGTCTAAATTACTTGCTTGCTGCGCATCAAAAGTATCAGCAAGTAAATATCTTCCGTTTTCGTCTGCTTGCGGTGTATATGAAGCAAATTTGTCCTGATTTATTGCATTGGCTGCTTGTGTTTCCGCTGAACCATCTATTTGTTCAATCATACCATCCGCAGCTTGTGTTTCCGCAGAATTATCTGTTTGTTCAATCATACCACTTGCAACTTGTAATTCAGCCTGATCTGTTGCTTGCATACCTTGAGAATCCAACATATCACCTGCTGCAGCAAGTTCATCTTGAGAAGAATTTGCACTCACCGCAGAAAGTGCTGCTCCAACTTCCGAATCAATTGCTGCAAGAGTATCGATATCCGCATCGGCAGCATAATTAATTAGTTCACGGGGCGTAATATAACCATCGTCTCCGCCAACTCCGTGGTTTTGAAAAGCTTGCATTGAAGCATTGTACTCATCGTTTGAGATACCATCAGAACCATCAACATCCATGACATTGAGAATCATTTCCGCTTCATTTGCAGAAAATCCGTAAGTATCCGTAAGTGCACTTTTTTGTGCATCTCTTTTTGTTGCGTCTCCTGCTGCTTGAGCGTTAAATATATCGCTGCCTTGAAGTTGATTAATATTTACGGCTTGATTATCGTTAAAATTTTCTAAGTTACCAACTACTTCATTCAATTTAGCCGGATCTTGCTCACTTTTACCCGTGTTAGGATCAATACCTTTATATGTATAACCCAAATTCTGCATTGGTCCTATTTGTGGTGTATTTGACGACATTTTTCTTTCTCCTTATGCATTTACCTGAACATGTTTACGGACGTTTAATCAAACACTTTAGAAAAAACAAAAAATTTATTAAATTATTTTTACAAAACTTAAAATTTACAACAAATGATGTATTGCAAAAAACTCAATAAGGCATGCTTTAACCTTTGATTTTATAAAAAATTAAAATTTAAAAATTGAAAAATACCCCTCAAGTCGTTGTTGAACAATGATTAACGTTTTCTTGACTTTAATTTTATTTGGATGTAGATTAAACATATTGAAGTCAGCTACAACGTATTATGTAATTAATTTGTATTACATTACTACTTTATGGATGACGATACATGCAAACAAAAAACGATGACAAGATTGCTGCTGAAATTAAATTGATTGCCGGTTATATTCTAAAAGGCTTTTCTAATAATGAAATAGCAAACAAATTAAATTATTCAAAATCAACAATTAATAACAGAATAAATGTTTTATTCAACTCTTACAGGGTCAAAACACGCTCAGAGTTTGTTATAAAATTTTGCAAGGCTGCTTTAAATACAAGCAAGCAAATTTTACAAGATTACAGAATAAAAATAAAAAATCTAAAGAAAACGAATGAACAAATGAATTTTATTTTAACACAGCTGATAAAGTATAAATCTTGCAAAGAAAAAACCAACCTTATAATAGACAAGGTTGAAAAATATTTGAATAATGTTTCCAATCACTAACTCTTCAATTTATTATAGTTGACCCGATGTATATTTTTTACAAAGGGTCTTTTTTTAAAACTGGGTCCGGTGGGATTCGAACCCACGACCAAGAGATTAAGAGTCTCCTGCTCTACCAGCTGAGCTACAAACCCAAAAAGTGCACAAAAATATAATAAAATAAGTTTTAAATAAAATCAAGAATATTTTTATATGAACCCGAATAAACATTTTAGCAATAAATTGTAATAATAACAAAAAAAAGCCGTCATAAGGCGGCTACTAGACTTGGGGAGGAGGTTTTGAATAAGGGGTAAACCCTTATCAAATATTTATATTTGTATTTTCGACACTTAAAAATAAACCTTTAGATTAATTTTTAAATATTCATCCAAAAGAAGTAATTTTTAAAAAAAAGAAAAAAATTATATCATATTTGTTAAAATTAATGTATGAAAAAAAGACTAGTATGTATTTTTCTGCTTGTGTTTGCGCTATTTAACAGCATAAGCGCAACAGCCGCAACAAAATCAGCCAAAAAGAAAAATGCTCCGATAAAACATAAAATCGAATTTACAACAAGAGATAAATTTATTCTCGTAGGGGACTTGTATATGCCGCAAACGCCAACATCAAAGCCTTTAGTCGTTTGTCTGCATTCTTATTCCATGAATTCTCTTGTGTGGACTAACCTGGCTCAAGCCCTCAGAAACAAAGGCTATAACGTTTTAGCAATGGATTTAAGAGGTCATGGCAGAAGTGTTTATAATGAAGACTTAAAGCTAAAATCAAGATTTTATTTTAAAACGGAAGTTTGGCAGCGCCTGCCGAAAGATGTTATCGAATCAATAAATTATGTTAAACAAAACTATCCGAGAGTTAACACAAATCAGGTAATAATAGTCGGCTCGGATGTTGGCGCAAGCGCAGGAGTTATTGCAGCACTTACAATGAGAGAAGTGCCTAAAAAAATGGTTTTAATTTCACCCATGCTTGAATTTAAGGGGCTTGGTATGCCGGTTAGAACGCCGAAATTTTATGATACTAAAATTATGATATTAATTCCCAAGACAGATAGAATTATGATTAATTTTTATACTAAAACCCCTATGACAATCAAACAGTATCAATCGGGAGGTCCGGGTAATCAGCTTTTAAAGGTAAACCCTGATAGCATTAATGAAATTGTGAATTTTATAATTAATTAAAGGATAGATCTTTAACTTAAGACCTATACGTACTTAAGGTTAAAGATTGTCACAGTACTCACTTAGTCTCACACACGTCATCAGCAGGGGTGCGGAATTATAAAAGGATAAGAATAAAAAAGGGTAACCCATGGCAATCTTGCTGAACCGGTACTCGTTCTAAGTGTAATGGTAGACTAAAGTCTACCCTGCTTTCTATACCTTATCTAATGATATAGAATTACAAACGGTGGAGCGAAGTCCACCCTGCGGATACTAAACTGCTGCGGTGCAGAATTATAATTGTAGGGTAGACTTTGGTCTGCCATCCTAAAACAGACACTCACAATCACAGTGCAGAGGTGTTCCAAACCGTAGGGCAGACTTTAGTCTACCATCACAAAACTACGGATACTAGGGCAGAGAATTGCAATTGCAGGGTAGTTATAAACGGTGGACTAAAGTCCACCCTACGACGGAGAACTGTAATTGCAATTGTAGGGTAGACTTTAGTCTACCATTCTAAAACCTGGCTTGAGGGTTTTTGGTTTTTAACTTAGTTATAAACTTCGTAAGTCTACTCAAACAGACGGGCTCACTATCGTTACGCCCTAGTCGGAATCCGCCCAAATGGTAAGCGAAGACAAGGTAACACAATGATATTTAAAGTATTTCAACCTTACATTATTACAAAGACAAAGAAACTAAAAATAAACAAATAATAAAACTACAATCAAGCCCCTGACAACCTTAAACCCATACATACAAAAAATGCACCTCGTTTAAAGCAGGTGCATTTTTACATCTGGCAAATACAGTGGATTTCTTTAGTTATATTCCACTGACCTATTTTTTATAACGTTTTCCATACACTTCATGTACATCTTCAATCGAGAAAAACGCATCTTTATCAACACTCGACACAATTTCTCTCAACTTATAAAGCTCAATTCTCGGTACAATACAATAAACCATTGTTTTTTTAGCCTTTGAATAACCCCCTTGAGCTTCAATATATGTTACAGTTTTATTAAGATTATCAATTATCGCCTGACCCAATTCATGCCCTTTATCGGTAATAATTCTTATGGATTTTTCCTCGCTTAGTCCCTGAATTACGGTATCGATTGCCCGAGAAGCGATTAAATATGTCAAAGTTGAATACATTGCCTGTTCCCAACCATATACAACACCTGCCGTTAAAAATATAAAGACATTGATAAACATTATAATTTCACCGACGGAATAGGGATATTTTTTGGACAGTTTCATTGCCAATATCTCCGTTCCATCCATACAAGCGCTGTTTTTTAAAACCAAACCGACACCCACACCGAGTATTCCGCCTCCAAACAATGCCGATAATAAAAGGTCGTTTGTAATTACGGGAATATTATTTGAAGCAAAGTTAACAAATAAAGCAAGCATGCCGACGCTATAAAAAGCAAGGACAATAAATTTTTTGCCGAACTCGCTGAAAGCAAGAAATAAGAAGGGAATGTTTAAAACAACCAAAAAAGCGCCAAGGTTAATATGGGTTTTGTAGCTTGCCATAATTGAAATGCCGACAACTCCGCCATCAATTATTTGATTGGGCACTAAAAAACACTCAAGCGCAAATGCGGCTAAAAATGCGCCAATTGTATTAAAAACCAAATTTAAACAAAATTCTTTCATGTCTTTTATGATAAAATAACCGTATGAAAAAGTATATAGTTTATTTAGTTTTATTATTTTTTTCAATGTTTGCTTTTTGTGCATGTTTAAAGCAGGAAAAGCATTTATCCGATTTGGAGGTAATTAAAAAAAGAGGTTATTTAATTGTCGGGGTTAAAGACGATTCACCGCCCTTCGGTTTTTATAAAGATGATATTCTGCAAGGAATAGATATTGAAATTGCAAATGAAATTGCGACGCAAATTTTTGGAGAATACTCGCCTGCAAATATTAAATTTATAACAATCAACCCGCAAAATCGAATTGAAAAACTAAACTCAAAAGAAGCGGATATTTTAGTTGCAACAATGAGTATAAACGAAAAAAGAAAACTTATCTTAAACTTCTCTGCGCCATATTTCACAACTTCTCAAAAAATTATGGTTAAAAAAAATTCAAAAATTACAAGTCTGAATTACTTTTCAAAAACCGGAAAATTAGCTATCGTACTTGGAACAACCGGAGAAAAAATTTTAAAACTTGTATCTCCCAATGCTCAGGTTATAGGCGCAACTTCATATAAAGAAGCCTACAACATGCTCTTAAACAATCGGGTTGATGCAATTTTAGGTGATGATTGCATATTGAGCGGAATTAACGACAACAAATTTAAAATCTTATCTCGTGCATATTCTAATGAATACTATGCCGTTGCACTTAGAAAAAGTGAAGATTCTAAAGAATTGTTAAACAAGGTAAACTCCGCCATAGTACAAGTTTTAGATGAAAAGAAAATAAATCTTTACAAAAAACGCTTCATGAAATAGTTTTTAGCTTTGTTTTTTATATAATAATGCTATAAATTTTATTTGGAATTTTTATGGATAGAAAAAATAATAATAAAAAAATCTTTTGGTATTTAATTTTCCTGATTTTTTTAGTAATATCAATTTATCAATCCTATTTTGTTTATTTTACGGATATAACTTCGACAAAATCAAAATGGATAGCGTTAATCTCGGGTGTTTTAGGGTTACTTTTTTCATCCTGCAAAGTACTTGAATTTTTATTCGTAAACTCCGAAAACAAAGAAACCGATAAAATCGAAAACTGTTTTTTAAACGGATTTAAAATTCTTTTTAAAAAAAGTTTTTTAACGATTTTACCTTTAGGAATTGTAATTTGCCTGTTATTAATTAAATATTTCGGTAAAATTTACGCTCTATCTTTCGCTTGCGGATTATTTTTATCATATCCCTGCATAATTTTAACAAATTATCTATCCCTGAAAGCTTCGATTATAAATCAATACAATTCCAAAAATTCAAAAGATTTTATTTTTAAAATTTCAAAAGAATCTTCGATTTGCTGCGCTTTTTTATTTACTGCTGCGCTTAATATACCGATTGTAATTTTATATCACCTCTCAAAAGATTATCAGGTTTTATATTCCTTTCTTGCGGGAATTGCGCTAAGTTCGCTAAGTTGCGCAATATGCCCGGTAATAATTAAAAAGGCAGCAAAAAGCGCAAACAACGTTATCAACAAAATTACCGACAGCATGGAAGCAAATGATATCAGAAATCCTCTTTTATTACTGCATGGTGTAAGCGAGCTGGGGTTTAACCACACTCCTTTTAACTTTGATTTACTTTTATCTTTTGCCTGCGTAATCGTTGCGGCAATAAGCGTCGGGGCTATGACATTAAACCTTATGGGTGCTTTTTTGCCTTTGATAATTGTTTCTAATATTATATTTTGCACAATTATATCAATATTATTTATAGAAGCATTTAAACCAAAGGATATTAAAAGAACATTCCTTTTGATAAATATTCTAACTTCCCTGAGCACAATTATTCTGACAAGTGTTTGTATAAAGTTTTGGTTTTTAGAAACGCTCTGTCTCACACTGCCTTTTGCACTCGGGGTTATTGTTGCAGCTGTTTTAAAATATTCGGGTTCAAAAAACTTTTCAATTAATTCACTATCTGTCATTAATACCGTTAACGCTTCATATTTAGGACAGCAATATATTTTCTTTCAAACACTCAAAGAAAGCTTTAAAAGGTCTATTGCACCTTTGTTTATCCTGCTTTTTGGTTTTGTGTCATCATTCTTTTTAGCAAGAGGCTTAACCACCCCTCTTTTTGGAATATACGGTATGATAATTTTTATTATGGGATACTTTGTACCTTCAATTAATATAATTATTAAAAATACTTTTGGTAATATTGTTTCTGATTTTGATTACACCAACTCGGCTTATGAAGGAAAAACAACGGAATATAAAAACAAATTCAAAGTCGAAGGTCGTTTCTTTTCTTCAAGCGTAAAGAATTACATAAACGGTGCGTCTTTTTTGTCGTTTTTAGCATTATTTATTGCTTTATATATAATTTCATCCGTTTTAGAGATAAATATTTTAAATCCGTATACTTTAACAAGCATATTTACAGGCTCTATTGTTCCTTTTTTAATTTGTGCTTTAGTAATGAGTATTACCGCAAAAACAACAACAAGGCTTGTTTTGGAGATTAAAAGACAATTCAGAAGATATCCGCAAATACTGGGGTTTAAAATGCGCCCAAAGTATGAAAACTGCATTGATACGGCTTATAACATTTCTTCTTTTGCCGTAATTTTTTATATGGTTTTAATTATCGTAATATTTGCTTTAATTTTCAAATATTTTAAAATTGATTCAATAGAAGGATTAATTTTAGGTATTGCAATATCGGGATTCGGATTTATATTTTTTATATCAAATTCATCTGAAATTGCCCTTGGTGCTCTAAACTATTCGCAAAAAGAATATCCTGATTTATACAGTTCTAATGAAAGTGAAATAATTAAAACAAACAACCTGCTTTTTTCAATAAACAACGAGCTGCTTTGTGTTTGCTTAAATTTTGCAGCTAAATTTTTTGCAATTGCGGCTATGGTTTTTCTGCCTTTATTTATGTAAAATAAAAAATTATGAGTATAAAAATTGAAAAGTTTAATATATTAACAAAAGGTTTTAATGATACTATTGATTTAACCTCCAAAATTGAAACGA
>CANPYC010000024.1 GCA_947587615.1 Candidatus Gastranaerophilales bacterium
TTTCTTAACATTGCATAAATTATTTTTTGCAATTATATTAAATATAAAGGAAAAGGAAAAAGAAAAAGTTAATCTATGAAAATATTTCAAATCAAAAAAGAATTTAATGAAAAATTTACAAAATATACAATATGTTTCTTTTCGCTAAGAATTTCTTTTAAAAAAATAAAATTTAAAAATTATAATAAATTTATAAAAAAAGTTAATGAATACAAAAAAAGTGAAAGCAATATCACAAAAAGAATATTTTTCACTTCAGGCAATTTAAGTTTAATTAATACAATTGCAATTATTAACCAGCTAAACTATAAGACAAACAGCGAAAACACCATTCTTGTTTGGTCGCATATCGCAAATCCCGAATTTGAAAAAATAAACAAACGATTAAGCAATTTGGCTTCGCCTGCACGTTATCTTAAATTTTGCAATTGCAAAATGAAAAATTTGTACAATTTTTTCATTAATAATTTTTTAGTGGAATATGATGAAATTTATATTCTAAATTGCAGATATATGTTTAAGATAGCTAATTTTCTTTTTCCAAACAAGAAAATTTGTCTTATTGACGAAGGAGTATGCACGCTTTATAAGCATAAAAATTATGACGTATCAAACGTTGAAAAGGCTATATTTGTAAAATATTTAGATAAAATTGACACTTTAGGTTTTGATGAAGAGTTTAAAAACAAGGTTATAACGCTTGATAAGCAGGAATTTTTAAAAGTTGCAAAACAAGTTCAAGAGCTATATCCTCTGGATATAGATTTAAAAGCGCAGGATAAAAACATAATTCTTTGCGGAACCACCGAAGGTCTTGGTTTTTGGACTTTTAAAGAAATATTTGAATATCAAAATAAAATTGCAAATCAACTGGCAAAAAATGGCTATACTGTACTGTTTAAGCCTCATCCGAGAGATAAATTTGTATACAAAGAAAGAGAAAATTTCAAACTTCTTAAGACAAAACTTCCTCTTGAATGTTATTTTCTGGAAAATAAATGTCTTGGTGTTGTGTCTTTATTCTCATCCGTTTCAAGCCAAATATATTACTTTCACAAAATTCCCGGGTTTTGTGCGTATGATTTTATCGCAAATACCAATGATATGGGTATAGACATTATAAAAGAGTATTCTCCTTCTTATGAAATGTTGTTATCTGTTGATGCAAAAACAAAATCCTTTAGCGAAGTACAAAAAGAAATATTAACAAAGTATGAAAATTTCCTTAAAAATAAGCCTTTGATGTCTGAAAATGAAACATTGAAAAATTGTTATGCCTCCTTTGAGCCGTTTTAAATTTAATCAATTCAAACTTAACAGACTTTATCAGTCAACTTTTAAACCATTAACATACTTTTTCAACTCAAGCGCAAGCATTTTCTTCTCAGCAGTAAAAAATATAAAATTAGATAATCTCAAAATATCAAATTTTCTATACTTTGTTTGCTTTTCAAATTTAAAATAATTACAGCTTAAAAACTTGTCAATATCTGCTGTTTTATTACGATAATCATTCTTTACTTCTTCATAAGAATCTCTCTTCATGTGCTTCAGATGAATCCAAAAAAATCCTAAATGATAAATAGCACTGCAATCAAAAGGATGATTAAATTTTTCTATTATTCTTAAATTTTTTCTATCGTAGTAAGGAATATAATAAGTTTTATCGCACACCGGAAATAAAAGCGTATCAAAAGTCCCGTTAAAGGGGGTAAGAAGTTTTTCATCTTCATTTTTTGCTATCGGAATTTTATTATCAAACAAGTTAACTCCCGAAAGAGAAATAACAATTTTATCATTTTGAATTTTTTTCTTCAGATAAGAAATGTATGCACTAAGAAAAAATTTAGGCGCTAAAAAGTTACAATTAAAAGAATTTAAATATTTAGGTTTTATTGAAATTTTGCGATAAAGTTTTTTATAATACCTGTTAGCAGCTTTTTCAAAAAAATTAATTTTAACTTTTTTATTTGTTCTGTATAAATCTAAAATTTCTTTTAATTTTTTACTGAAATAAATTTGATCATCATCAATTTTCACTACAAATTTATACTTAGCTTTAGACAGTGCAAAGTTGTAATAATTACAAAGCAAATGCTCGGAATCATAAGGAAGATTTTTTGCATAGTCAAATTCTTGCTCTGAAAGATTATGAGAATAAACTTTTGGCTCATAAAAATATGCATGGATTTTATCTGGATATTGTTTTTGTTTTTCAAGAATAATTTTTTCCGTATCGTCAGAACTTTCTTGCCAAACAATTATAAGTTCGTCAAGAGCATTAATACAAGAATCTATACATTGAGAAAGAAAATCTGCGCCGTTTTTCGTCCTTAAAAGTCCGCTAACACCAATTGGACGCTCTAAAGATAAATTTGAAAGCTTCAAGCCCCCCCCCCCAAGGATTGCTCTAGTTTGGGGTTATATTGTTGAAGTATTTTATCTTTAGAATTTTGCACTTTATTTCCTTTTAACAGTTTATTTATATTATACAATAATGATTTTTAAAGTAAAACAGTTTAAAACCTTATCAATTTGGTCTATCCATATCCCCATCACCTTTAAAAAGAATTATTCCATGCTTTGAGCTTGAATAGCAGATATCTATATTTCTCTTTTCAAAAGGTGCAAAATATTCGGGAATTATATTTTTACTTTTTTGAATTTCAATAAAACCCGCTTTTTTAAATTCTTTCTCTTTAATACCCGTATTATAACAATCTATGTATTCAATATCGTTTTGGTGCATGTATTCATCAAAGAAATTTGTAATATGATAAATTTTATTATAATCTCCCAAAATATCAACAAGTCTTAAACATTTGGCATGATTATATTCTTGCAGTCTTGTTATTGCTATTAAGTCATCATCAAACAAATAAAGATTATATTTAAAAACAGGATGATTAAAATATCTTCTTTTCAGATAACTTTTGCTTTTTAAAATGGCATTTTCATCAAATTTAAAATTATCAGGTATTTCATCAACGCTTTTTAATTCTTTTACGTTTGTGTTTTTAAATTCAACACTATCAATTGTATTATCTAAAACAAGCGCAATTTCATAGTTATCTTTTTTGTTAAGTCTGAAATAATGATTCATTTTGCCTATTTCATAATCAAAGAAAAGATAAATTTCTCCTGAAGTTTCAATATTAACTCCAACAGTTGCAACAAGCTTTGTATTAAGTTTAGTTGTTAAAAATTCAAATAATTCCATTCCGACAAAACTGTCTTGCGAACTAAGAGCCTTCCAAAGCGCCAAAGATATAATTGTATGGTCTTTATCATAAGGAATATAGCCGATTACACCGTTTATTTTATTTTCATTATTTCTTGATATTGCAAAATTAACTCTGTCAAAATCCGTTATATAAAGATATTCAAAAAATTCACGATTACGAGCAAGGATATGCCCCTTTTTCCAGTGATTTTCTATAAAATCCATAATTTCCGCTATATCTTCTTTTGCTGCAAATTTAATCATAATATTTTTTTATTTCATTCTCGCTATATTTTTTTATATTCAAATTATTTATATTATCTGCATAAATCGAATAAACAAATTCATCTTGAATCCATTGTATAACATTTTTTTGAAAATTAAAAATTGTTGTATCAATTGTTGCAAAGTTTTCACTCAATCCCTTTGAAGTATACTTTGAGTAGGCTTCTTTAAGCGTCCAGAGTTTGTAAAACTGTTCTTTTGTAATATCTTTATATATTTTAAGCTCGTTTTGATGAAACACAAATTCAAATATATCTTTTGGAATTTCTTTTATTTTCTCAATATCAACACCGATATTATTATTAAAATCAACCGCACAAAGAACAACTTTTTCACAATGTGATATGTTAAAATTTAAATCCCCTTTAATAAAAGGTTTTCCATTTTCCCCTTTATAAATTTCAACTTCCCTCCAATTATCATAACCAAGCTTTTTTAGCATAACCCTAAGTAAAAGCTTAGAATAGAAAGAAGCATTCTCTTCAGCCGAGTTCAAGTTTAATATTGCCAATTCCATATTATATTATTTTATTTATTTCTTAAATAACTTTCAATAAACCCGTCAATTTCACCACTCATAACAGCGTCAACATTAGCTGTTTCATAGTTTGTTCTATGGTCTTTAACCATTTTATAAGGATGAAAAACATAGCTTCTTATTTGAGAGCCAAAGTTAACATCCATAACTTCGCCTTTTATGGCGCCCATTTTCTTTTCAAATTCCGCCTGTTTTATTGCCAAAAGTTTTGAAGCAAGCATTTGAAGCGCTGTTTCCTTGTTTTGAAGTTGAGAGCGCTGCTGTTGACATTTTACAACAATCCCTGTCGGCAAGTGCTTAATTCTTACTGCCGTTTCAACCTTATTAACGTTTTGACCGCCTGCACCGCCCGAGCGCATTGTATCAACTTCAATATCTTCAGGGCGGATTTCAACTTTATCTTCAAAATTTTCTATTATTGGAGAAACCTCTAAAGAAGCAAAGCTTGTCTGTCTTTTGCCGTTAGCGTTAAAAGGAGAAATTCGAACCAGCCTGTGCACTCCTTTTTCAGCTTTTGCGTATCCGTAAGCATAAAGCCCCGATACTTTAATTGTAGCGGATTTAATCCCCGCTTCATCGCCTTCCGACCTGTCCAATAATTCAACACCGTAACCCTTCAATTGCGCCCATCTCATATACATTCTTAAGAGCATATCCGCCCAGTCTTGAGCGTCAACCCCGCCCGCACCCGAGTTAACGGTTAAAATTGCGTCCGATTTATCAAATTCGCCGTTTAGCATATTTTCCAAATCAAACTTATCAAAATCTTTTTTTAAATTTGCAAGATTTAACTTTGCTTCTTCAATCAAAGAAACATCGCCCAATTCAAGCGCTAAAGAAGAATCTTCAAGAATATTTTTCCAGTTTTTTAAATTATCAAGCTTATATCTTATTTCTTTTTGTTCTTTTAAAAGCTTGGTGCTAAGCTCTTGATTTGACCAGATATCTTCTTTTTTTATTTCCTGTTCAATTTGAGATAATTTTTTATCAAGCGCCTCTTTGTCAAAGACACCTTTCTATTGTGCAAAAGCGTAAGTTAAGCGCATTTATTTGCTGTTTTAGTTCGTCAATTAAAAGATTGTTGCTCATAAATCAATTATATCTTAAAAATTTTATATTTTATATTTTCATTTTTCCGTTTGTAAAAGTCATATAACTTTTCATCGAAAGAGGTTGTTTTCCGACTTTTTTAAATCTTCCGCTTTGAAGATGTGCAGGGTCAAAGTAGGGTCTGTACGGTGCGTTTTGCATCTCGGGATTACCCTTTTCCATTCTTCTTTGAACAAAATATGCGCTCAAATCACGAATAACCGGAGTTAAGATTGAACAACCGATAACCGCACCCGCAAAAGCGCCTAAAACACCCGCAGCCTGTTTAAAGTTCTTTTTGTATAAGTCTTTTGCTTCCTGCGTAGGTATACCGTCTTTTAATAGAGAGGTTTTCATTGCTTCAATATGTTCATTGGATTTTTTAAACAGTCCTTTTTGAGCTTTATCAATGCTTTTTTGCGCCATGATTTTTGCTTTTTGAGCAATGTCCGACTCTTTCATATTTTCAAGAGTTTTAGCGGCGCTATCTTCAAGTTTTTGTATGATATTTCTTGTAATTGCAAAATACACTCCGATATTTGCAACGCCCGTCAAGGCTCCTGCCGGAACCAGGAATTTTTTATCTTCGGCCGAGGTGTTTTTATCTTTAGCCGCGGCAAAAGTGTTGCTTGCGGCTGCAAAAATCATGCTGAAAACGTTAAGTACAAGTAATACGTTGCCTGCGCCTTTGTTGGGGTCAAATTTTTCGGCTATGTTTGTTACAATGCTCATTATTTAACCCCCTTATCTTCTTTTTTGTCGGAGTTGAATATTTCCGTAACTTTTTTGTTTATTGCGTTGATAACGGGAACATCGATTATAAAATTTGTAACCATCATAACAAGGGTTGCCGCAGCGCCGCCCAAGGCTTTGCCCCAGGAAGCAGCACTTTCGCCAAGTTTATAGGCATTTTCATTCGTATCTTTTGCAATTAATTTGCCGAAGTCGCCTTTGGCTTTTTTACCCGCTTTAAGAGCAAGAGCGCACATTGCTCCGATTGCAAGACCTCTGATAACGATACCGACAATCGTTCCTCCGACCGCTTGAGAAAATGTCCTGATAGCTTGAGTTTTAGAGCTTTGGTTTGTTCTGTCGTCCTGTTCGCCGTTATATTTTGTAATTGCTTTTCCGATACCTATGTCAATCACAGGCCCGATTGCGGCTTCGGAACCCGACATAACAATTTTTTGAGCAATAACTGAAGAACCCGCAAGCCCTGCCACAACGCCGGGGTGCTTTGATATAAATTTGGTTGCACTGTCCGCCAAGCCGTTAAAATTTTGTCTGTTTGATTGTTTGTTAATGCTGTTAATTTTCATAAATCACTTAACCGTTTTGTATAAAAATAATAAAACATAAAATTTGCTAATTTTTAAAGCTCGTTTTACAATTTTTTACAATGAGCCGTTATCCCCGTTGACCTTAATCTAATTTTTTGCATAAATAATTATATCAGAAAGCATTAAAAAGTAAAACCAAAAGGATATTAAGAATATGCAAAGACCTAAAAACCCTCAAACAAAGCCGTTTTTCTATGACATCACCTTAAGAGACGGTAATCAATCCCTAAAAAAACCTTGGAGTTTAGAAGAAAAACTCTTTATTTTTGATAAAATTGTTGAACTTAATATCCCTGCAATTGAAATCGGTTTTCCCGCTTCATCTCAAATGGATTTTGAAGCTTGTAAGACCCTTGCAAATAGGGCAAGCGAAAATACAACCGTTTCAGTGCTTGCAAGAGCAAATAAAAATGATATAGATAGAGCGCTTCAAGCAATTAAGGAAGCTAAAAAACCAAGACTTCATACTTTTATTACCCTATCACCTTTTCATGTTGAGCATGTTTTAAATAAAACTCAAAACCAAGCTGCACAATTAGCAATTGACGCTGTTGAATACGGGTATAAATCTTTAAGAGAATTTCAAAGTGAACCTGATATTGAGTTTTCGGTTGAACACTTTGGAGATTGCTCAAAAAATCTTGATTTTGTAATTGAAGTTTTATCTGAAATTGTTAAAAAAGGCGCTAAAACAATTAATCTTCCAAATACGGTTGAAAGATACCGCCCTAAAACTTTTTTGGATATGATATCAAAAGTAAAAGAAAACTTACCCTCTGATACAATAATTTCCGTTCATAATCATAATGATTTAGGTATGGCAACAGCAACAACGGTTGAAGCATACTTTTCGGGAGCTGTTCAACTGGAGTGCTGTTTAAACGGCTTAGGAGAGCGTGCTGGTAATACTGACTTTAATCAAGTAGCCGTTGCGCTTTATAATTGCGGAGTTGAAACAGGTGTCGATTTATCAAAAATTTATGAAACAGCGCTTATTATTTCTCAGATGAGCCATGTTAAAATTTATGAAAAAGCCCCTCTAATCGGGCCTGAAGCTCTTGCTCACCGCTCAGGCATACATCAGGATGGTGCAATTAAAACAAAAGAAATGGATTTTGGAGCATACAGACCAATTCATCCGAGTTTAATCGGAAGGTTTGATGATGAAAAGATAGGTTTCACTTCTCAATCGGGAAAAACAGCAATATATGATATTATTAAATCTTTCAAATATCCTATAACAATTCAAGAAAGCGTTTATTTAACCCCTATTGCAAAATCTTTGGCAGAACAAAAGGGCGAGCTTTCAAATGATGAAATACTGGAATTATATTTTGATAAAATTTGCAATATTAAAGGCGCATTTGAGCTAATTTCATTTAAACAAATTGAAAAAGGCGTTTTTGATTTATTCTTTAATTTTAACAACGAAAGAAAAGAAGTAATAGGAACGGGTAACGGCCCTGTGGACGCTTGTTTAAACGGGCTTAAAAAACTCGGTTTTGAAACAAAGCTGTCTTACTATAAGCAATATTCTCTTGATGGCGATCTTAAAGGTTCAAGCGCACAGGCAATGAGCGCTATTGTTATGCTTGATAGCAAGAATAATGAAATTATCGGTCGTGCAATTGATACTTCAACTGCGCTCGCAAACGTTAAAGCAATTTTTAATGCTCTAAATCAAATGTATTAAATTCTGTCGGTTGCTCTATTAAATTTTTTGTTTCATAGTCAAAAAATTTAATATTTGAAGGATTAATTGAAAAATCGATATTTTCAAGCTTGGGTATTCGAGAGCTGATTATTGAACAAAATTCACTGCCGCCGATTTTAAAATATACATTTTTATAAGAGCCTAAATTTTCTTCAAAAGTTATTTTTGAGCTGAATTTAATTGTATTAAAAGGATACATCGGATTTGTAGTATCTACAATATTTTCAGGGCGGACACCTATATAAATTTTCCCGTCTTCAATAGGCACAAAAGGCAGTGTATCAACTTTAAGTGTAATATTTCCAAAAATTAAAAACCCGTCTTTTACAACCGCTTCAATAATATTCATCGGGTTTTGACCCATAAAGGAGGCTACAAAAATATTTTTTGGATGATTATAAATATTTCGAGCATTGTCAAACTGCTGTATATTCCCTCCGTTTAAAACGCAAATTTTATCGCCCATTGTAAGCGCTTCAACCTGATCATGGGTTACATAGATAAATGTTGTTTTAAGCTTTGTATGAAGTTTTTTAATTTCAGAGCGCATTTCGTTTCTTAATTTTGCATCAAGATTAGACAAAGGTTCATCCATTAAAAAAACCTTGGGTTCTCGAACAATTGCTCTTGCAAGCGCAACTCTTTGTCTTTGACCGCCCGAAAGCTCTTTTGGTTTTGAGTTTATATATTCTTCAAGTTTGAGAATTTCCGTCGCCCTTTTAACTCGTCTTTGAATTTCACATTTTGCAACGTTTCTTACTTTTAAACCCAATGCAATATTATCAAATACGCTAAGATGAGGATAAAGAGCATAATTTTGAAAAACCATTGCAATATTTCTGTCTTTAGGATGAACATTATTAACCAAATCATCCCCGATAAATATTGAACCTTCGCTTGGTGTTTCAAGACCCGCAATTAATCTTAAAAGTGTAGACTTTCCGCAGCCCGAAGCACCGACAAGCACGCAAAATTCCCCGTCTTTAATTTCCAGATTGATATTTTTTAAAACTTCTTTGTCGCCAAATTTTTTTGAAATATCACTCAAACAAACTTTTGCCATTATAATTACCCTTTAATCCATCTATTTTAAGGGTAGCACAAAGGTAAACATTGTGCCAAAATTTTGTTTTGAATAAACCCAAATATCCCCGCCAAAGTCGGTAATATATATTTTTAGAATATTCAAACTTGCTTTTAAACCTATCGGACGCTTAATTGCATTGTTATAGTATGTGTCAAATATGTTATCCAGTTCTTCTTGGGTAAAAATTAAATCGGTTATCTTAGCTTCAAAAAGAACGTATTTTTCACTATCCAAACTGTCATTAGCGTTAAAATCTCTTGTTTTAAGAAAATCCACAGGCGGATGACCGATATTCAGCGTACATTTACCCAAATTTGAAAATCTTAAAAATATATCCATAATACATCTTAGAATATACTCAACAGCTTCACAATCAAGGTTACAATCCCTTTGAGTTAAATTTGAGTAATCAAGATTGTAGATAATTTTTCTATCTCTGAAATCTTTTTGATAAACTCTGTCAATTGATTTAATCAAACTTATTAAATCAAAAGATTTGTATTTATATTCAACTTTATTTGATTCCAACTGAAACAAGGCAAAAAGTTTTTCTAAGTCGTAACTTAAATCACGAGAATTTGAATTAATTATCGTTAAATATTTTTCCTGTTTTTGAGAGAGCGCCCCTCCGATTCCGTCTAAAAGTGCTCTTGAAAAGCCGATGATAGAAACAAGATTAGATAACACAGAGCCGGAAGCCACAAGCAAAAAATCGTTTTTTCCGTCAATTATTTTTTGAGCTGCGCTGTATTTTTCGTTAATTGTTTTTTGCTCGTTTCTTTTTCCCGTAACATTTCTGACGGTTGCAAAAACTCTTTGGTTCTGATTATCCCTTGAAGCATTAACTTCAAAGAATATATTTTTTGTATTGTTTGCTCCGAGTTTTGCTTTTGCACAAACAGTTGTATCGTTATTTATAATATCGTTTAAAATTGCCGTTCCATTTTCAATAACATCCGAGAAATATTTTCCGACAATATTAAATCGGGTGGTTTTGTAATATTCAAGAACCTTACTGTTGACATCCGAAATTTTACCGTCTTGCTCAAGAGTAAAAATCCCGTCAGGCAAAAGGTCAAAATCACTAACTTCTTTTTGGCTTTTTAAAAAATTTAATATTTTCATTTGTTCAGTTTAATATAAACACTCTACCTAAGCTAATCTTATCATGATTTTTTATTAAACAAAAGTTGTAGTTTAGATAAACTTTGTAATAATTAACAATTGCCCCAAAATATCATACAATCTGATTAACACCTAATTAATCGGATGACAGTGATGGATTTTTCAAAAAAATTCTTAAACGGCGAAGTTATTTACAATATAAATAGCGAAATTATTGATGAAAAAATAATGAACAATATAATTAAAACAATTAAGCCGAATATTAAAACAGGGCTGAATATGAAAAACGTAAAATCAATAACTTCCGTAAATTTTATTAAATATTTACTTGAAGACAGATTTAAGCTTTTTAATATTCAAAGCGAACTTTTAGCCTATATTTCACTGGTTTTAAAAGACAATTTTTTAAAAAGTTTTATGAATTATGAAGATTTCAGCTCAAACAAAAGAGAACTGATAAAAAGAAAATTTATTATTATTTAATATTGCATTTTATTCTTTAGTTAAAGGAAAAGCGGTATCTTTCCAATACCGCTTTTATTATTTATACGGATACAATGCCCTCTTTTATCGCTTTAACAGCAGCTTGGACTCTGTCATCAACGCATAGTTTTTGCAAAATTGAGCAAACATGCGCTTTTGCGGTATGAACCGAAACAATTAATTCTTGAGCAATTTGCGTATTGGATTTACCTTGAACCAAAAGCTTTAAAACTTCGCTTTCACGCTCGGTCAATTTTGCTTTAGCGTCAAAGTTTCCTCCGTTATTCATAATTTGCGTATTTTCAGGCTTGGGGAACAATTTAAGAGCAAGATGAGCTACGTTTGGGTCAATCCAGCAAGCTCCTTTTGCAACATTTTTAATTACGTTTGATAATGTATTAGGGTCAATATCTTTCAAGCAATATCCGCTTGCGCCGGAGCCCAGTGAAGCAATTACTTCTTCTTCTCTGTCGTGCGAAGTAAGAATAATAACTTTTGTATCAGGGGAAATACTCTTTACTCTTGCGGTCGCTTCAAGTCCGTTAATACCCGGCAAGCCTAAATCCATTAATACAACATCGGGTTGTTCTTTTTTAATCAATTCCAAACCGACTTCCGCACTCTGTGCTTCAGCTATTACGTTAATATTTTCAATTTCATTAAGAGCATATTTTAACCCCACCCTTGTTAATTTGTAGTCCTCCACAATGATTACTCTGACATCACGTGTTTGAGAGTTTTTGTCCATAGTCTGCAAGCTCATTAGTTTAGTCCTTTCCTAAGCTTTTATAGTAGTATAAATTTATGGATTAATACTAACTTGTCTTTAGAGGATAATAAATTACCCGCCTTGTTAATTTTTTTATTCGCTACTTAGGTAATACAAGTTCAAAAACAAAGCATAGCTTTAAAAAATTTTAATTTAAATTAAAATTTAACAAAAAAGATAAAGTTCATAATTTAAAAAGCAGAATTTAAATCAGTTTTAAAAACTTTATCCTTGTAATATCTAAGCTTGTTTTATGGTGAAATTTTTATACACTAAACTTTAATTTTTACAATTACTTTTTTAATTTCAATATCGTCATTAATGGACAACATAGGCGCATGAACATCATCAGGATAAAATACGGCAAATTCTCCCTCTTCAACGTTTACAAAGCTATATTTATCCCCGTTTAAAAATTCAACATCTTTATTTTCATCATAAGGAACAACAACGTCGCTAAAACTGTCCCTTAAGCCAAAACCCATTCTTTCTCTACCTTTTATGACATATTGAATATCAATATATTTTCTATGAGCTTCAAATTTCTTATACTGTTCATTTTTTGTTTTTAAAGAACTGAAATTGGCAAAAATATTCTCGTTATCGATTACAATTTTACCTTCGCCAAAATTTTTTAAATTGTTGTTTAACAAAAACTCAAACCCTTTTTTCAATCTTTCGTCGCCAAAGTATAATTTTGCATTGGATAATTTATCAAATATCATTATTGCGTTCCTTAATTCTCTTTTCGTACAACAAAACGTTCAGGCTGAAAGTTTCAAATGCTTTTTGCTTTGCAAAAATAAACCCTCTTGTGCCGTCTAAAAAAGCTTTTTTATAAAAATACCAGTACACAAAACACAAAAAAGGCGCAAGAACAACGTTAATATATTTTGGATGCCTGTTTTTAGCAACCGTTTTAACTCTTTCAAGTGCAGCCGTATTGTAGTAGGCAAAATCTTTGTTTAAATATTTCAAAATACAAACGTTTTCATCACTAAAATTTGAATTAATTTTAGCATATCTCATTGATTTAATTTTTAAACTTGTCAGACTGTTGCTGAAAAATTCCGCTTCGTCTTTTTTAAAAAGCCTTATGCTTTCTTTTCTTGCGCTCCTTAATTCTTTGTTTAAATATAGGGTTTTAATCGGTAAAAATAATGAATTTTTAGAAATTTTATAACCCTGAATAACTTTTTCAATATTCCCCAAAAGAATTTCAGGAACAATTTCATCCTGTTCAAGAATTAAAACCCAATCATTTTGAGCTTCTTGAAGCGTTTGATTAAGAGTGTCTTTAAGTTCAGCCTTATTTGCAAATTTAATTTTTGATTTATACTCTTTAGCTATTTCAATTGTATCATCGCTAGAATGCTCATCAATTACAATAAGCTCGTCAAGGTGTTTAATTGATTCTAAGGTATTGCAAAGACACTCCTCAGCGTTTTTTGTTTTAATTATTGCACTGATTTTTAATTTTTCATCTTTTTCCATAAAACAATTGTAGCAGAAAAATCAAGTAATTATATACAAATATTCATATTTATTTTAATTGAAAAATTTAGAAAATACTTTTATATAGATTACTATGGAAGCTAAAACAAGTAAAACTCCCGATATTTTCATTAATATTTCAGAAATATTTGAAAAGTTTTTAACTCCTTTTAAAAATGATGTAAATACTCCTGCAAGTACTACAATTACCCCTTGACCCAACGAAAACAAAAGGAGCATTAAACCTGCCAAAAGAATATTTTTACTTAATGCCGCAAAGCCCATAATCCCCGCAAGTATCGGAGTAGAACAGGGACTTGCCGCAAAAGCAAAAAGTACACCCACCAAAAACGGATAAATAAAAAGACTTGTATTATTCCCTTTTGGCATTCTTTTAACAAGGGGAGATAAATTAAGCTCAACCAAACCTAAAATATTCAATCCCATAACAAGAATTAATGAAGCAAGGAATAAGACAAAATAAGACCCTCCGATTGATACAAAAACACTGCCCGTTAAAGCGCAAACAATGCCGATTATTGTTAAAACAACAGCTAAACCAAAAACAAAAGAACTAAGCTGAATAAATGTTTTAAATTTATTATCATCCCCATACCCGCCGACATAACCGACTATTATAGGCAGCATGCCGATTGAACAGGGAGAAATTGAAGCTAAAATCCCCCCTAAAAACGAGGCAAGCAAAAACAAGGGGGAAAATTCCCCTTGTCCCATATATTCAACTAATTTGTTCGTAAATTCCAATATCATTATTTAATCCCGTCTATAATTTCAATTATCTCATCTGATTTCATCAAGCCTTCTTGTTTTTTTACAACATTACCTTGTTTGTCAATAAACACAAGGGTAGGTACAAGAGTTACTTTATATTTTTTTATTGCTTCTTTATTGTAGTTATTTCCTTTTCCGACGTTTTCAATTACGTTAATTTCTTCTACTATAACAGAATCTTTATAATCTTTCATTGCTTTTTCCATCTCGAGCGCAGTTTCTTTGCATTCAGAACACATTGGAGAAGAGAATTTAATTATTCTTGCTTTTTGCGCCATTGCAAGCTTTTCCTGTTCAACAGAACACATTTTATTACTTTGAGCTTTAGCATCCAAATAAGCATATAAACCAAGAGGTATAACAAATATTAATAAAACAATAATCCAATTTTTCATTTTCGTTTCCCTTTATCTTTATATTTTAATTGATAATCAATTATAAACACAAAAACTATAATTATAAATTAGACAAATTGTCAATAACTTCAAGTTTACAATAACTATATCAAAGTTTTTTTTCAAAACAATACACCATCCAGGCGCCCGTTTGTTTTTTCTCTAAGTATGTTAAATTTTTATCCAAATAAGCTAAAGATTTATTTCTTACATAAGAAGCAATTAAAAACAAAAACGGAGTTTTATTGTATCTTTTCTCATCCTTAACAATTTGCTCAATTCCCCAATCGTTAAATATACTTACCGCTTCAAGGTCAACCACAAAAAGCTTCTCATTCTCTTTTAGATTTTTTAAGATATTATCCCTAAGCCAATTATTAATAACATAATCTTTTTTATTATCTAAAAAAAAATTTTATATTTATTATGCCCGTCTAAATATGCTTCATAGGTTGTACCCATATCTAAAACCCTTGAAAAATTATATTTATCAATTGAATAAGCGATATAGTCATTATCATTATAATATTTTAAAAAATGCGTTTTTGGATAGAATAAAAATAATATTTTATCATTTTTTTGAATATTCATTTCCTTGGCTGCAACAATGGGAAGCCTTTGACCTTCCGCTCTTGTTAATCTGATTGCCGAAGTATGAGAAAAAATTATATAAAATAAACTCATAAAAATATAGATAGTGGCAAGGCTGATTTTTGAATTAATCGAGTTAAGCTCTGCCCAGCCGATTGCAGCCATTAAAATTAATATCGGGTAGAGTTCGGATAAATATTTTGTTAAAAAGATTATCTTACCTGCAATTGAAGCAATTAAAATTGTTAGAAACGTTGCAATAAATACGCTTAGAAGATATTTATTAACTCTTTTTGCGTCAATATTTGATTTTATTATAAGCCCGAGCGCAATAACGGAAGGTAAAAGCGCAAACAAAACAAACCCAACATTTATAACATCATTATTAATTATTTGATGATAAAAGCTGTTTGGCGCATTTGTAATGTTTTTTAAAACAGGGGAGAATAAATCCGTAAAATAGAAAAATATTTTTGACCAGCTAAAAGGTGCCCACCATTGAGAAAAATACGTTGGATGAGCAAAAATCCTTATCAAAAAAGGAATAATAGGCAGGCACAAAATTAACCCCGCAACAATAGGCATATATAAATCTACTTCTTTTTTCTTTTTTTGTCTGAAAGCAATTAAGCCAAAAATATTAAATAATACAAAAACAAAACCAATTGTATGTTCTAAAATTAATAATACCGAAAATACGCTAAGCCAAACTGCGTTTTTCTTTGAAGGTGTTTCATACATCTTAATGGAAAAAAGTAAAACTAAAGATGATAAAAGAAATATCATCGAGTAAATTCTGACTTCTTGGGAAAAATAAATTAAAAATGAGCTGATTGAAGCAATTAAAGCGCAAGCAAGCCCGATTTGAATTGAGCGGTCTTTTGTTTGGTAGTTTTTCCCTACAAAATACATAACTAAACACCCTAACACATTAGGCACCAAAGAAGAAAGACGAAGCATTGTATCTGAATTTTTAAATATTAAAGTCCAGATTTTAAGATAAAAATAATGCAAGGGTGCATGACAATTTGTTCTTATTCCTTCAAAAAAATCAAAGGGAAATTTTAACATTGAAATTGAATAAGTAATATATTCATCATTCCACAACCCCTCAGGGCGGTTGATATTCCATAATCTAAGCAGTGCAGCAAGTAATAATATTAAAATTAAAACTACTTTATTATCTTTTAAAAAGTCTTTCATAATGTTTAATTTTAACAAATTAAGCTCTAACATACACCATAAATTAAGATGAGTTTGGAACAAAAAAGTTTTTTAACTCGTCTTAAAAAACAAAGTTAGTTTAAATTTGAAATAGAGTTGAAAGTTGGGGAAGTAAGAATGGATATTGAATACAATATTGACTATATTAATCTTGAAAAAGAAGAACAAGAGCAGACTATATCTAATATATCAGAATTTGCAGATAAGAAAAATGACGATGAGGAAGAAATAAAAACCTTTAGTGTAATAGCAAATAAAGATGAAGTCTTGCAGATGTATTTAAAAGACGTCAGCAGAATTAAACTTCTTAAAAAAGAAGAAGAGCTTGAGCTTGGGAAAAAAATTTCGGAAGCCTCAAAAAAAGAAGCAATAATTGCAAAAAAGAAACTTATTCAGGCAAATTTAAGACTTGTAATATCAATAGCTAAAAGATACACAGGGCAAGGAATTTTATTTATGGATTTGGTTCAAGAGGGTTCACTTGGTTTAATTAAAGCAGCAAGCAGGTTTGATTATAAAAAAGGGTTTAAATTTTCAACTTATGCAACATGGTGGATAAAACAAACAATTATAAGAGCAATTGCAAATAACTCACGCTCAATTAGAATACCGGTACACATGGGTGATAAAATCAGAAACCTGAAAAAAGCAATTGTAAAATTAAGCGTTGATTTAGGCAGAGAACCAAACGACGAAGAGCTTGCGCAGTATTTAAAAACAACGGTAAAAAAAATTAAAGTTATAAAAGATTCGATTATAAAAGAACCCGTTAGCTTTGATACACCTGTTGCGCAGGATTTATCTCTTGAAGATTATATTGCTGATACCGTAGAAAATGCGCCTAATCAAAGGATTGAAAAAATAGACTTTAAAAAAGATATTTATTCTTCATTAGATATTCTATCTCAAAGAGAAAGGTTTGTAATTTTAAATCGTTTCGGTTTAAACAATAGAAAAGTAAAAACGCTGGAGGAGTTAGGGAATATTTTAGGTTTTTCAAAAGAAAGAATAAGACAAATTGAAATGGAGGGATTAAAAAAATTAAGAAAATCAGAACAAACCCAATATTTAAAAGAATATCTGGCTTAAATTAAGCAAGAATTGCTTGAAACATTAATTTTCTTTCGTGATAATTTTTTATAATTTCTTATAGAAATAGTTAAAAAATATAGAGCTAAAAAATAAACCTGTTATTATACAGGTTTATTTTTATTATTTTAATTTGATTTGTTTCGAGTATTTATCTGACTTCTTTTTGACTTAACTCTTGAATTAACTTCAGATTTTTTATTTTGTATTCTCTGATGAGCTTCTAATTTTTTTCTTTCGAGATTTTCGGTTGATTGTCCTTGTGCTTTTGCTCTTTGAATTTTTGAATCTATTCTTGAATCAATCGCTTTTTGTTTTTCATCTAATCTTGAATTAACTTCAGTTTGTTTATCTTGAAGTTTTTGGGCAGGATTTTGTACACTGTCTGCATAAACCGTAATAGACACCGCACTAAACAAAAACATTAAAAGTAAAACTTTTTTCATAAAAAACTCCTGTCAATCTATCAAAATAATTGTATCATAAATAAATTAAAAAATGAACAGACAATTGCACTCTTTTGCCTCTTTATTATACCTTGTATTGATATAAAGAAACCTTTAAGAAGATAATTTTTTTAAAAATATTTGCTATAATAAAAAAATGGATAACAATTTAATTTTAATTAAAAATTTAGAGATGACATATAATAGCGAAGCTTCCTTTTTATCACCTAAAAAAGAAGCTTTGCATGTTTTAAAAAATATCAATCTTGATATTAAAAAAGGCGAGATTATTTCTTTAGTTGGTGAATCGGGCTGCGGAAAGTCTACTCTTGCAAATTGCATTTTAAAACTTATTAAACCGCAAAAAGGGGAGATTTTTTTTGACGGGTCGGACATTTTAAAATTCAATAAAAAAGAAACTTTTGAATACAGAAAAAAAATTCAAATGATTTTTCAAAACCCTTATTCAAGCTTAAACCCTAAGATGAAAATTAAAGATACTTTAGCTGAACCCTTGTTAATTCATAAAGTTAACTCTAGTGAAGTTAGAGAAAAAAGAATAGATGAGATAATTGAGCTTGTCGGAATATCTCAAAGCGATTTAAAAAAATATCCTCATGAGTTTTCGGGCGGTCAAAGGCAAAGAATTGCAATTGCAAGAGCACTAATTCTAAAACCGCAATTTATTGTGGCGGATGAACCGGTTAGCGCATTAGATGTCAGCATTTGCGCTTCAATTATTAATACATTGCTTGATTTAAGGCAAAAGCTTAATTTAACAATTCTTTTTATATCTCATGATTTGAATTTAGTCAGATATTTAAGCGATAGAATTGCTGTTATGAATAAAGGTGAAATTGTTGAATTTAAAACAACAAATGAACTTTTTGAAAAACCAAAGGATGATTATACAAAATATCTTCTATCTTCAATAAGAACGATTAAGACTTAGCCGTTTTTTGCAAATTTTTGCGAATTTTTAAGCATTTTCATTTCTTTTTTGAGTTTGTTTTTAAGCTTTCTTTTTTCAAGAGAATATTTTATTTTTTGTTTTGGAGTGAGAATTTTTTTAAATTCTTTTTCGTAGTCGTCTTTAATAATGTTAATTGCCCTATCTTCGCTTTTTAGTTGATTTTTGGTATCATTTACATATTCAAGAGTAATTATACCGCTATCTGCTTTAGCTTTAACATCATCAACAAGAGAAGTCATTTTTGAAGTATGGATTGAAAACTTGTCATAATAAACATTATCAAGTTCTTTAATTTTTTCAATTTGAGAATTGCTTAAATTAAGATTTGAATAAATTACAAGTCTGTATTTTTTAAAGCTTTCTAAAAGACTGTCATCAGAACTATTTGAAGCTAAACAAAAAGATGTTAAGCTTAAAAATAAAAATAAAATAAAAAAATATTTCCTCATGATTTTATTATAGGTTTATTTTTTATTATTTTCAAGATAATGTAAGTTTAGAATAAAATTTCCAAATTTACGTCATCAACAAGGACAGGGTTTTTCAAAAGAACGAAAACTTGAAGAAAAATTCAGCTCGTTGCAATCTTGCCAAAACCCCTTTTTATTCACACGTCATTAACGAGGGCGGATTATTATTAAAAGTATGGGAATAAAAAGCCGCAGGGTAGGCTAAAATCTACCATGCTCTAAGTTAAAACCGCAAGTCGGATTTCAAGACGGTAGACTAAAGTCTACCCTGCAATTATAACTCCTCACTACAGGGTGAACTTTAGTCTGCATTACACTTGGAACAAGCATACATTTGGCAAGATTGCCGCAGGTTAAACTTTGATAAACCTACGGTTTTTTATTTTCATCCTTTTACAATTCTCCACCCTCACTAATAACTTAGAGAGGGAGATAATAACATCTTAAAACAATGGCAAGCTTCATAAAAATTATCAGAAGCTTAACTCATTATTTATATTAAACGTCTTTCTTAAAAACTGCGCATTAATGTCTGTCAATATTAAAATTATAAAAGGCGCTAAGACAATTGCAACCATATAATTAGTTGGTATTGTAATTGCTAAAAGTAAAACGGAAAATAAAAAATGATACCAAACAACATTTAGATAATCTTTAGTGCGAATATCTTTTAAGCTGAATGGTTTATTTTGGCTTTCATTTTGCAGCGAATTTCCAAGGTTAACTACATATAATAAAAAAGAAGGTAAATAAAACGCAAAATAAATAATAATCAGTATCGGTAAAAAAATCAACATCAGCTGCGTAGATACCGCATCTAAAACATTCACAATTTGAAACGAAGGTATGACGGTATGTTGCTTAAATAAATCCGAAATAATAATAATCAACCCTGAAACAATAAGCAAAGGTGTTATTAAATATGTAATTGATTCGATACCGATTTTATAAATCTCTTTAAGATTTTTCCAATCATCAAGAGAATTATCCCCGGAATAAAAAATCCTGCTATTAGTATTAAGTGTGATATAACCAAAAACAAAAGGTAATAACACAAGGGAAATCACGGGAATAAAAATCTGTGCAAAAAATATAATATAGATTGGTATAATTTTTATCAAAAGCTTATTATCTTTAAAATAGTATATCAGTGCTTGGTTTAAATTTATATTCATATATCCTTTTTACGTTTATTTTAATTCAAATATTTCTCTTAAAAACTGCGCATTAACGTCGGATAAAACATACAACATATAAGGAAAAAAGAATAAAAGAGTAACTCCTCCAACGGGATTTTTCCCTATAAAGCCTATTAAAAATATTAGAACTGCATGAATAACAATTAATCCGATAAAATACAATCCAAAGTTTTTTGTTAATATTTTTAAAATTTGTTTTAAGTTGAAAAATGAAACAAATTTTAAATCTTTTATAAAAGATAAGTAGCCAAGAAAAAGCATTAACATAAATGCAAAATGAATAACATAACTTTTAACCAAAAAATTTTCATGAGTCGGACTATTTAGAGTATTGAGCATATTGTCATATAGTAAATAACAATCAAGCGCAGCTAAGGCTACAGCAACAAGAAATAACGAAAAGCTTGCCGATAGTATTTTTAAAAAATTACCCCTCCAATTATACAATTCATTATTATTTAAATATATTCTTGCATTTGCATTAAGCGCAATGTTTCCAAAAACCAAACAAGGTATCAAAAAAGAAAATATTAAAAAATATATTTTTTCTTTATATGAAAATGAACTGCTAAAAATACTATCCTTAACAAGGGCATATACTAAAAACAGACCTATTATACATAAAAACTTTAAAACCCAACTTTTATCTCTAAATATATAAACGAATGAATCAAGTAAATTAAATTTCATATAAACTCCTTTAAGATTAGTTGGTGCCGTTAATTTAATTCTATGGGTTAAAAATATAATTGTAATCATATAATTAACGGGTATAAATAAAGCCGCAAAGGCAAGAATTGTCTTTAAAAAATTTTCTTTATCACCGAGTATAAATGTTATATTCTGTTTAATATCGGTATACATTATATTTTGTTTTACCTACTCAATTTTATCTCTTGCTATTGCAAACACCTGTCTTACAAATTGAGCATTAATATCAACAAACGCTAAAAGTATGAAAGGCAGAAAAAATATTACAAAGGGTATTATTATGGTAGCCAATGTAAAAAGAAAATAATACCAAACAAGATGCAAATAATCTTTACAATGATTTTTACTTAAAATAAAAGTAATTGCCTTAAAATTAAAAAATGATTTACATTCTAAATTTGTAGTAAAAACCAAATAAGCCGGAAGTAAATATAACAACACTAAAAGCAGAGTTATTAAACAGCAAACAAAAAATACCAAATAGCCAAAGCCTGTAGCAGCCCCTCCTTTAGCCCCCGCAAGACCCCCCAGAATTGCGGTTATCATAAAAAACGATAAACCTATACCAAGAGGGAAAAAAGATATTATTAAAGGCACTAAAGTCTTACAGCCTGTTTTAAAAAAGTGACTGATATTACGCCATTCATAAAGGGCACTGTCATTTGGTCTAAAAATCCTGCTGTTGGTATTAGCCGCAAGATAACCCGATATTAAAAACGGCAAAAAAAGTCCGATTATCGGAATAAAAGAAGCTATAAATATCAAATACAGAAGTAAAATTTTTTTAAGTAAATCACTATCTTTAAAATAGTATATTAGGGCATGATTGAAGTCTATTTTCATAAATATTTCTTTTTTCTTATCCGCTTCAAATGATTGTTTTAAAAAATTAAACTCACAGTTTAAATACCAATCTTTTTTCTTGTATACCTTTAATAAAATGTGTAAATAAAAATAGTAAAAGTTGAAAAATATTTTTCAATTTTTACTATTTAAGTGTAATCTATATTTTAATTTTAACTAATTCCATAAGTACCATTTGTATCGCAAATTTAAACTCTAAAAATATTTTCCTTAAAGTTTTTAATGTGTTTAATTAATTCTTCCTTATCGCTATCTTCAAGTTTTGCCCCCTGATTTAGTTTTTCTTCCAATTGAGCGCAATTTGATGAGAAATATTCAAAGAATTGTTTTTTAAATTCTTGAATATCTTTATTTTCAACATCATTAATATAGCCTTCATTACCGCAAAACAGTATTGCAACCTGTTGAGCAACGGATAAAGGATTATATTGCGGCTGAATTAAAATTTGCGTAAGTTTTTCACCTTTTAATAACTGTGCTTTTGTTGCAGCGTCAAGGTCTGAAGCAAATTGAGCAAATGCTGCAAGTTCTCTATATTGCGCTAAATCAAGTCTTAGCTGCCCCGCTACTTGTTTAATACCTTTTGTTTGAGCGGCACCGCCAACACGAGAAACAGATATACCTGCGTTAATTGCAGGTCTTTGACCTGAGTTAAATAAATTACTTTCTAAGAATATTTGCCCGTCCGTAATAGATATTACGTTTGTCGGAATATAGGCTGAAACATCCCCTGCTTGTGTTTCAATGATTGGAAGTGCGGTAATTGAACCTGCTCCTCTTTCATCCGACAATTTGCAAGCACGCTCCAGTAATCTTGAATGCAAATAGAATACATCCCCGGGGTATGCTTCACGTCCCGGAGGTCTTTTTAAAAGTAAGCTCATTGCCCTATACGCTTGAGCGTGTTTAGTTAAATCATCATAAATAATTAAAACATGGCGACCTTGTTCTAAAAATTCTTCTGCAACCGCACAACCCGCAAAAGGTGCAATATATTGTAAAGGTGCAGAGTTATCAGCGGTAGCCGAAACAATGATGGAATA
This sequence comes from Candidatus Gastranaerophilales bacterium, assembly GCA_947587615.1. Classification (GTDB taxonomy): domain Bacteria; phylum Cyanobacteriota; class Vampirovibrionia; order Gastranaerophilales; family Gastranaerophilaceae; genus RUG14156. The sequence continues at coordinate 22,945 of CANPYC010000024.1, forward strand.
ATCCATAGCATTATGTTCTTCTAAAGTTTTAGCTAAATGCGCAACGGTTGAAGTTTTTTGACCGATTGCAACATAAATACAAATAACATCTTTACCTTTTTGGTTTATTATTGTATCAATTGCAATTGCAGTTTTACCCGTTTGCCTGTCACCGATTATTAATTCTCTTTGACCTCTTCCGATTGGAGTTAAGGCATCAATTGCGGTTAACCCCGTTTGAAGCGGTTGATGAACAGATTTTCTCTCGATAATCCCGGGGGCAATTCTTTCAATCGGGCGGGTTTTATCGGTATAGATATCGCCTTTTCCATCAATTGCCTTACCCGTCGGGTCTATAATTCTTCCTATTAGCGCATCTCCAACGGGAACGGAAGCAATTCTACCCGTTGCTTTAACGTTCATTCCTTCTTTAATTTTTGTATAATCGCCTAAAATTACAGCCCCTACATTATCTTCTTCAAGGTTAAGCGCAATTCCAAGGCTTTTATTTTCATCATCAAATTCTATTAATTCCGATGACATAACATTTTTAAGCCCGTAAATTCTTGAAATGCCGTCTGAAATTTCAATAACGGAACCGACATTTTCTACTTCGAGTTTTTGGGAGTAGTTTTCAATTTTAGATTTAATTATTGCCGTAATCTCCGAGCTGTTAATTGCAGGTGCCATATATTTGCCTTTCTAAATTCTAGTTAAATTTTTCAGTTCATTGAATTTCGCACTCAGACTTAAATCAATGATATTATCATCAAGTTTTATAACAATTCCCGCTATAATGCTGTTATCCGTATAATAATCAGGTATTATTTTTTTATTTAATTTTTGAGAGAGCTTTTGTACTATTCTTTCTTTTGTGTTGTCATCAAGCTCTATTGCGCTTGTTATTTCAACTCTTTTTGCATTTTTAATTTTATCGACTTCATCCTTAAAAAGTTCATAAATTGTTGAAAATATTACAAATCTGTTTTCATCCAAAAGAGTTTGGATAAAATTAAGCGTAATATCGTTTATTTTACCTCTTAGAGTTGTTTCAACAGTTTCTTTTTTATCTTTCAAGGCAACAACGGGATGTAGAAAAAATGTTCTGAATTCATCATTTTTGAATACGGAATTATTAATAAGTTCCATATCGGAACTGATTTCATCAATATTGTCTATTGAGCTTTGAGCAAGAGCTAAAGCATATCTTTTGGCTGTTTTTATATTTTTTATGTCTAAATTATTGTTCAAAATAGGCTTCCTTCGATTTTATCCAATTCATCAATTGATGAATTAATTATTCTATTGTGCATTTCATTATCCAATCTTTTAATAATTTCATCTTTGGCTAATTTAACGCAAGCACAATAAACTTCGCTAACTGTGAGGTTTTTATATCTTTCTTTTTGAGAATTATGTACTTTTTCAATATTTTCTTTAATCTGTTCTTTTGCAAGTTTTGTTTTTGTTTCAATTTTTTCTTTAATATTTTGAGCATTAATATTTGCATTCTTTAAAATTTCTTCTTGAAGCAAAGGAGTGTCTTTTGTTGCTTTTTTAGTGTTTTTATAATCATTTATAGCATTTTGAGCATTGGTTGAGCTTTTTTCCACGGAATTTTTAATATCATCCGCCATTTTATCAATCAAAGCTCCGAGTTTTGCTTTTTTAAATATCAAAACCAGAGTTGATATAACTATTATAAAATTTATTAAATTTGTTTGTAGTATTTGTTCAAATAAACTCATTTTAACCCAATCCTACTCGCTCTAAAGTTTTAAAAGACTGTTCATTTTATCTTCTTCAACATTAACTGTAATATCTTCATTTAATATCTTAGATACAATTGAAGAAACAATTGTGTTTATATCCGCTTTTGCTTCAATTTTTGCAAGGCGCTTTTGCTCAATTAACTCATTTTTATTGTTGTCAATTGTGTTTGCCGCTTCTTTTTGCGCTTGTTTAAGTTCGTTTGAGCTTTGTTCTTTTGCTTGTTTTGAAGTTGTACTTATAAGCTCGCTCGCTTCTTTTTTTGTTTCGCTGAGCGCTTTTTGCTTTTGCTCAATTAAAGCCTTTGCTTTTTCTTTCGATTCTAATTCCATTTTGGAATTTTTAGCATAAAAGTTATCTCTTTCATCAATTACTTTTGTAATAGGATTGAATAAAATTGCTTTTATGATGAAAAGAAAAATTAAAAAGCTGATAATAACAAATATAAATGTTCCGTCAATTTGCATTAACATATTAAATATTGCTCCAAGAATTTAATTATTTAAGAACTTACTCAAGAACTTATTTAAGAACGAAGCCGATTAAAATTACAACCAAAAGGGCGTAAATTGCACAAGCTTCGATTAGACCCGCACCAATATAGAAATATTTTGAAATTTGTCCTTCAACTTCGGGTTGTCTTGCAATACTTTCGATAATTGCTTTTGTAGCAAGACCCAAACCGATACCCGGACCTACTACACCAAAACCTATTGCTAAACCCATTGCGATAAATTTTAAAACCGTTAAATCCATTGTTATATCTCCTAATTAACTGATTATCTTTCTAATGTTTTGAAACAGCGCCGTTTATATATGCGCTTGTTAAAAGTGTGAATACCAATGCCTGAATAAATGCTACGAATAATTCAAAAAACATAATAGGCAGAGGCAAAAGCGAGCCTAAAAACAGGCTGATATTATAAACCCAACCGGATGGAAGAAATCCTCCCAAATGGGTTTGACAAAATACGTTGATTGCTTCGGGTGATAATAAAGAAGCAATTAAACCGCCTAAAACCATTATTAAAATTTCACCCGCTAATATATTTGCAAAAAGACGAAGTGCAAGGGTTAGGGGTCTTACAATATCTTCAAGCATATTAAAAGGTGTCATAAACCAAACAGGTTGAAAATAATGTTTAAAATATCCTATTCCTTTTTGTCTTACACCGGATGAAATATAATATATTAAAACAATTATTGCAAGAGCTGCTGTTGTATTAATATCATTTGTAGGTGAAGCAAATTCAGCGTCCAGATGTTTAATTGAAGGAATAAAATTTAATATTTTCCAAGGCAGTTGCCCTATTAAATTCCCTGTTATGATAAATAAAAATAATGCAATTAAAATCGGTGTATGGCGCTTGCCTTCAGAACCTAAGTCTTTTGTTAGGGATGAGAATATTGTTACTATATTTTCAAAAACGGCTTGAAGTTTTGAAGGTATAAGTTTAATTTTACCCACCGCTAAAAGTGCGAAGAATATTATTATCGCCATTGTAATCCACAGGGTAATTAATGTATCCATGTGTACATCAAGCCCGAATATATTTACAATCCAATGTTGTCCTATGTGAAATTCCATTGATTTTACCTTTTATTCTCAAATTAATATTATCAAAACAATGAATAAAAGGTTTAATCTAAAAGTATGAATTTTATTTTTTATTTTTTAATATTTGCTCAACTTTGTTAAAATCTTCAATCGTATCAATGTCAATCATCCCCTTAACAATATAGGGAGCAGGGTTATAGCCTATAAAATCTTTTACTTGCTTCATCGTATCCCACTTCAGAGCATAAAAAGCTCCGTTTTCGCAAAGCAATTTATAGTGTTCATTTGTGTCCTGTCTTCTTGGGCGATTTCTGTAATCATACAAAGCTTCAAGTTTATTGTTGTGCAAAACCCGCCATTTAGCATGAGTAATACCCATCTCAAAAACCGAAAAACAACTGTCATAACCTTGTTTTTGCTTTTCAAAATAAAAATCAAAGGCGCTATCTATAAATTTTTCATCCCGAAGCGGGGTTGTAGGTTGCAGCAATACGACATAATCGGCCTTATAACCTTCACTTTCAAGCGTTTCCATAACATTCAACATAACAGGAGCCGTTTTTGTTTCATCCTGCGCAAGCTCTATTGGTCTTTTTAAAACCTGCGCACCAAATTTCTTTGAAACTTCAAGAATTTCTTCATCCTCTGATGAAACAACGGTTTTTGTAATATATTTTGATTTCAGAGAAGCTTCAATCGAATAAGCAACAAGGGGTTTATCTAAAATCGGTTTAATATTTTTTCTTCTTATTCCTTTAGAACCGCCTCTAGCGGGGATTATGCTTAAAATTTCCATAATTTTTGCGCCTCATTTAATAAAGTTAAATCAAAGTTCATTTCTTTTAAATATCTTCTTAAATTTGTTTTTGTATTTGCCTGAATAAAGTTTATTTCATCATTTTGAATAATTGTCAGCATACTTTTTGAATCGGGAATAAATTCAAATCTTTGAAAAACATCTCCTTCAATAGTGCTTACAAAAATATCCTGCCAAGGAATATCTAAACCCTGTGTGAAAAAATTTACGCTCAAATCATCAAAAAAGTTGTAATAATTAATCAAATAGGGGTTTTCATTAAAATCAAGCATAATGTTAAAACCAAGAACACCTATGTATTCATTTTGACTTTCCTCTAAAGCTTGGATTGTCGGAGTAATTATAGTATCATATATTTTTTGTTTAATTTGATTATTAATAAAATTAGGTTCAAATAACGCCAGCTCATTTTGATATTTAGCACATGTTCCGATAATTTCAGCGTCATAACCGTCGCAAAGCGTCCAGAATGTAATATTTTTACCTTCGATATAATCTTCAATTACAAGTCTTTTGTTTCCTTTGCTGAAAAAATCGTAAACAATTTTTTGAGCTTGAGCAATTGTTTCGCTGAATTGTGCGCATTCTTGATATGAATTTGTGTCGGGTTTGATTACCTGTAAAATATTGCGTGTTTTAATATAATCAAGTGCCGCTTGAGGTTTTTCAACTATTTGAAATTTCGCTGTCGGAATTTTATTCTTATGTGCAAATCTTTTAGCGCTTGCTTTTGACAAAGTAATTTCCGCAGCCTCATAAGAAGGAGAAAAAACAAATATTTCTTTTTCGTTAAGTTTTTCCGTTAATTCTTGAATTATAAATTGCTCATCGCATATAAGCACAAGATTTATTTCATTTGCCTCGCAAAATTCTGCAATATCTTGATAATTATTTAAATCAACAAGGTTTGTAATTTCATCATCAAGAGAAAAAACAATATTTTCCTTATTCTTTCTAAAAAAATTGCAAAAATTTCTTGATGTATAATTTTTACCTAAAACTAAAATTCTCATAGATGTATTATATCATAATTTTAGTTCATATAATTTAATTAAAAATGTGTTATAATTATAAAACTATTAAGGAGTTCAAATTGGAAGAAAATCAGGATATTAAAAATAAACAAAATTCTTCTTCAAATGCCGAGGGTGAGTTTAAAGACTTTAAAGAAGGCAGCTGGGATGATGCACGTCTTCTTGGAGAAGAAAGTATAATGACATCGGAGGAACTTGAAGCAAGACTTAAAGAGCTTCAAGCGCAATTTTCTTCTCCTGAAGAAGAAATAAACGAATTAATAGAAGAAGAAGCTGACAATTCAAAACTTGAAGAGAAGTTTTCTTCTCCTGAAGAAGAAATAAACGAATTAATAGAAGAAGAAATTGATGAGCAAAAGCTTGAAGAAAAATTCTTGTCTCCTGAAGAAGAAATAAACGAATTAATAGAAGAAGAAATTGATGAACAAAAGCTTGAAGAAAAGCCGATACCCGAACAGGAAGAAACTCAAAGCCTTGACGGGCAGGAGAATTCTGAAAGCGATATAAGCATTTTTATTGAAAAAAACCCTGAAAATAAACAAAACGAATCAAAGCCCCAAGACGTTGCTTCCGAATGGGAAGAAATCAATTCTGATAATGACGTTGTAAAAAAATATATTGTTTATATTTCAAAAGATTTTGTTCCCTACATTGACTCTCTGACAACCGACGAAAGAAGCGCATATATTAACGACGCTCTTGAAACAAAAATTGAACTTCAAAGCCTTGATAAACAGGCGGAAAGAAAAAGAAGGCTTATAACTCATCTGGTTTTAACATTTATTACAATATTTATAGTAACACCTTTTGCACTTTTAGGGGTAAATAAAGCAATATTAATGACTTTTGCAAATTACAAATACTCTCAGGATAACTTTGAAAAGCTTTTTAAATCACGCTTTGAAAAAAACAATGCTTATATCCGCTCGATTGAATATAACAAAGCGATTGAAAAAAAACAAAAAGAGCATAGTAATCAAAATTAAGTATTCAATTTTCAATAAGCAAAAAAATTATCGGGCAATATTAACTTGTCCGATAATTTAAATATTATATTTAATTTCTATTTTGCTTGAGCTGTAGCTTTATGTACTTCTTTTTGGATTATTTCACAAGCCTTGGCTAATTGCGGATCTTTATTTGCTTTTACGTCAGCTTCAGTTAAATCAACCACATAATCAGGAGTTATACCTTTTTTGTGAATATCCGTTCCGCTCGGGGTTAAATATTTTTGAATTGTGATATGAAGTGCAGAGCCATCGGGCAGTTTGTTAATTTCCTGTACCAAACCTTTACCGAACGATTTTTTACCTACTATTGTCGCTCTTTGATTATCTTTTAGAGCACCCGAAAGAATTTCTGAAGCCGAAGCGGAGCCGCCGTTAATTAAAACTACAATCGGCTGCTGCGTATTTACTTGTGAAGTTGAATTTTGAGTTTCTTTATAGCCGTCTCTATCAACAGTTGAAACAATAACTTTAGAGCTTAAAAGCATATCGGCTATATAAATTGCATTTGTTAAAAGTCCGCCGGGGTTTGAGCGCAGGTCAATTATAATACCGTCTTTATCTTTAAAGCCGTCAAGTGCCGCTTGAAATTCACTTGCAGCGTTTCTTGATATAAAAGAGCTAAGGCGAATATATCCTATGTTGTCATCAACCTTACCGATTTTAGGAGCTTTCACGGAAACTGATTTTAATTCAATATTTGCTCTTGTAATTGTATAGAGTTTATTTTCTTCACCTTTTCTTTTAATTAACAGCTTAACTTCCGTTCCTTCGGGCCCTCTGATTTTATCTGCGGCAGCTTCAACGGTTATACCTTTTGTAGATTGGCCGTTAATTTCAAGAATTTCATCTTCGCTTTTTAAGCCTGCACGCTCACCGGGGGTATCTTCAAGAGGTGCTATAATTAAAAGTTTTCCATCTCTTACCCCGATTTGAACACCGATACCCTTTAAGGAACCTTCAATACTTTCCGATTCTTCTTTATATTCTTTTGGAGTTAAAAATTTTGTATAAACATCGCCTAACGAGTCAACCATTGTTCCGATTGCAACATAAGCGTCTTCTTCATCAACTATAACATTATCGTATTTATGGCGCCATCTGTCCCAGTTTTGCTGGTTTTGAGTGTCATCAACATATTTTGAATTAATCAATCTCCACGCTTTATCGTATAAACCTTGCGGGGTTATTGCAAGAGCAGGGTTTTGAATATTTGTAATGCAGAATAAAACCAAAACCATAATAAATATTGATAATTTTTTTAACATTTGTTTTAAGCTCATATCTTTTTCCTTGTATTGTTTTTTATATTTTTTTATTATATCAAAATTAAAATACTTTTCTACATATAAAATGATTATATTCTATAATAATATAAACTAATAGAATAATATAATAATATTGATGAAATTTTAAAAAAATGTTTTAATAAAGTTAAAGCAAAAAAGGAGAGGAAAATGAGAAGCGATATTATAAAAACAGGTGTTGAACATGCTCCGCATAGAGCGCTTTTATATGCAGGCGGTTTAAGCGATAAAAATATTAAAAAGCCCTTTATCGGTATTGCAAGCTCGTTTTCTGATTTAGTCCCGGGGCATGCGGGTATGAGAGATTTAGAGCGCCAAATTGAAAAAGGTATTCACTCTAACGGCGGACAAGCTTTTATTTTTGGTGTTCCTGCCGTTTGTGACGGTATTGCAATGGGTCATTGCGGAATGAGGTATTCTCTTCCTTCTCGTGATTTAATAGCAGATTGTACTGAAACGGTTGCAAATGCTCATCAGTTGGATGGTCTGGTGCTTTTAACAAATTGCGATAAAATTACCCCTGGTATGTTGATAGCTGCTCTAAGGCTAAATATTCCTTCTATTATTGTAACGGCGGGTCCATCCCTGGAAGGACACTGTAAAGGTGAAAATTTAACATTTATTAGAGGTTCATCCGAGGCTGTCGGAAGATATAGAGTAGGTGAAATTACTCTTGAAAAATTACAGGAGATGGAACACTACGCTTGTCCTACTTTTGGCTCATGCCAGGGGCTATATACGGCTAATACCCTGGCTTGCTTAACGGAAGTTATGGGAATGAGCTTAACAGGCTGCGCCACAGCCGCCGCTGTTTCATCAAAGAAAAGAAGAATAGCTTTTGAGTCAGGGTATGCTATTTGCGACCTTGTTAAAAATAATATTTTACCAAAAGATATTGTAACAAAAGATTCTTTAAGAAATGCCATTATAGTTGATCTTGCTTTAGGCGGTTCAACAAATTCAATTCTTCATTTGCTTGCAATAGCAGAGAGTGCGGGAATTGATTTAACTTTAGATGATTTCGAAGAATTAAGTAAAAAAATTCCTCAAATAATTAAGCTTGACCCTTCAAGCACTCTTACTATGACAGATTTAGATAATGCAGGGGGAATTGCAGGCGTATTTAAAACTCTTTATAAAAACACTCCCGAATTTAAAGACACTAAAAATTTAATAGGTTTATCGGTAAGTGAAATCGCCAACAGCGCTTGGGTTGATAATTCCGTAATTAAACCGTTTAATAATCCTATTACATCTAACCCCGGGCTTGCAATTTTACATGGCAACTTAGCTCCTGATGGCGCTGTTGTTAAAATATCGGGTGTTGAAAAAGATGTTTTTGAATTTAGCGGAAAGGCAAAAGTATTTAACCATGAAGAAGACGCAATGAAAGCAATTGTTGATGATGTTGTAGTTGCGGGAGATGTTGTTGTTATCCGCTATGAAGG
>CANPYC010000025.1 GCA_947587615.1 Candidatus Gastranaerophilales bacterium
CCGCCCTATTCTTATTATATACCCATTTTATCATTTTTCAACCCATGGAATTTTTGTGATATAATAAACTTAGGGTAAGCCCTCTATTTTACTCCTCCTCCTGCACAGACAAGTTACGTAGATTTTGACAGGAAAGGAGGTGAAAAGATGCAATTCAGTATAACTGAAAAAGCGCTACAGCTAATCTTTTGGATAATAGTAGCGCTTATAATCTTAAAAAAATAGGGAGTTACGAAAGGTTTAAAGAATTCGTGGTTCTTTGAACCTTTTCCCTATACTCTTATTATATACCCATTTTATCATTTTTCAACCCATGGAATTTTTATTTTGTGATATAATAAATTAAGTTTTATCAAGGTTTAACCCATAGCAATCTTGTTAAATGAGTGCTTGTTTCAAGTGCAATGATAGAGAAGTCTACCCTGCTTCTGAAGCAAAATCCGCCTCGTTAATGATGGTGAGGACGTGGTGTTTTATATTTTATTATCACTCATATTGATGATTTAGGTTTATAGCTTAAATTTTATAGTATAATAAAATAAAGTACAGATAGGTGAACAAATGAAATCTCCAAAAGAATTAAACTTAGAATCAAGAATTTTAGACAAACTGAAAAATTTTGAAAACTGTACAAAGCTTGTTAATTATCTTTTTCAAGACGAAGAATTACAGCTTATGCAGGATTTTGCAAATAATGTTTCAATTAAAAGGCTTGGCTATAATGACCATGGGCCTGTTCATATGCGCCAAGTTGCCAATAATGCAATAAAAATGCTCAATATTCTTCATGAAAAAAACATCCAAACTTCTCTTGAAAAAGAAGAAATAGGAACTTTTGAAGATAGTATGTGCGCTGTTATTCTGGCAGGATTTTTACACGATTTGGGAATGATGATTGGAAGATGTTCCCATGAAGAAATGTCCGTTGCTCTTGCTATTCCTTTAATAGATAGAGCTTTAGAATATGTCTTTCCGTCAAATTTACAAAAAAAAGTTATAATAAAATCAACCGCCCTTGAAGCAATAGTAGGGCACATGTCAACCAAAAAAATACACTCCATTGAAGCAGGGATAATTCTAATTGCCGACGGGTGCGACATGACAAAAGGAAGAGCAAGAATTCCTCTTTCAATCAACAAAACGCCAAAAATCGGAGATATTCATAAATATTCTGCTAATGCAATAAGCAAAGTAAGAATAGCACCGGGCGATAAAAAACCGATTAAAATTTGTGTTGAAATGACGGGAGATGTCGGCTTCTTTCAAATTGAAGAAGTGCTTTTAACAAAAGTCAACTCTTCACCTGCTAAAGAATATGTTGAATTATATGCAGGTGTATGCCCCGAAGATATGAAGTGTTACTTATAAAATATAAAATAAAATTATAAAACCATGGCACAAAAAGAACTGACAAGCGGAAAACCTTTTAAATTAATCGTTGCTTTTATGCTTCCCGTTATGCTTGGCAATATGTTTCAGCAATTTTACAACTTTGCCGATGCTTTAATTGTGGGAAGATACTTGGGGATTGCTTCTCTTGGAGCAATCGGCGCAACAACCCCCTGGATTTTTCTTGTTATCAGTTTTATTTTTGCTTCAACTCAAGGTTTTAGCGTTGTAACGGCTCAAAAATTCGGAGCGGGTGAGTTTGAACTCGTTAAAAAATCTTTCTGTGCTTCAATAATCCTGTCTGCTTTTTTAATGTTTATAATGACCCTGCTTTCTGCCCCTTTTACAAGTTTTTTGCTTGAGATATTAAACACTCCGAAAGACATTTTAGCTCTTGCAAGTGATTATCTTTATATTATGTTTATAGGTATTTTTGCAACGGTATTTTATAACGTTTCATCAAACACCATAAGAGCTTTGGGGGACAGTAAAACTCCATTATATTTTCTTATTTTTTCTTCAATTTTAAACATTTTTTTAGATATATTATTTATCTCAAAATTCCATTGGGGAATTAAAGGTGCAGGTTATGCCACTGTCTTATCTCAAGGAGTTTCAACAATTCTTTGTATGAGCTATATGTTTGTAAAATTTCCGATTTTAAGAACGCACAAATCCGATTGGAAAGTATCAAAAGAATTTTTATATGAACATTTAAAAATAGGTATTCCTATGGGTTTTCAGATGTCTGTTTTAACCCTTGGAATATTAGCCTTGCAGTTTGTCTTAAACGGTTTTGGAACGGCTGCGGTTGCGGGTTATACAACAGCTATGAGAATAGAGCAAATATTCTCTCAATCTCTTTTAGCGCTTGGCGCCACTATGGCAGTGTTTAGCGCTCAAAACTTCGGTGCGGGCAAAATGACAAGGATAAGACAGGGTGCAAGGTGTGCTGTTATAATTGTTGCAATTATAAGCATATTTTCAATTGTTGTTTTAAGTTTATTTGCAAGACCGATAGTGGAATTATTTATGAGCGTACCTAATGAAGAAGTTACAAGACTTGCACTTTTATATATTCATATTGTTATGATTTTTTTCTTTTTCCTTGGGGTTTTACTTGTTTACAGAAACATCCTTCAGGGTATGGGAAGCGTCATAGTGCCTTTAGCCTCAGGTAGTGCGGAATTGATTGCAAGAGCATTATTTGCAATAGTTTTAGGACATTACTTTAATTACTTAGGGGCTTGTTTTGCAACACCTGCGGCTTGGATAAGTGCAAGCATAGTGCTATATGTCGGCTATAAAATAAGTTTAGTTAAAAGAGTTAAAAATAAAAAAAGTTAGTTTATTTATATTCTTCATCGCTGACAGGCTCAAGCCAAGTTATTCTATTGTTTGGAATATTGGGTTCAACACTGATAAAAGCCAAAGAACTTTTAATACTTGCTCCGTACCAATGTTCAACATTCGGCGGAATAAGAACAACATCACCCTGTTTTAGGGTTTGAATTTCTTCTCCTCTTTGTTGATATCTTCCTTCCCCCGCTGTTATAAGAAGAATTTGACCGCCTGAATACTTATGCCAATTTGTCCTTGCTTGCGGTTCAAAAGTAAAATTACCAATAGCGGAATTATAAACATCATCCTTTGTAACAAGGTGATTTATATAGCTTGTACCTGAAAAATATTTTTTAAAAAGATTAATTTCACCTTTGTCAAAAGGCTGTTCAAGATTTTTTGCAGAAGCAGCTGAAATTGATACAGACAGTATAAGAAAAAATATTTTTTTAAACATAAAACTCCTTGGCTATTATTATATCAAAAAAGCAGCAAGTTCAAGTTCTATTTTTTCAATTTCTTTTGCATTTGAATATTTTAGCGCCTTTTTCAGCTTATGTTTTTTTATAAATTGCTTAATGCAATCCGGGTTTTTGCAAATATAGGCACTCCTTCCGATTTCATTTGTTTTCGGATTAATTTTAAGCGTGCCGTCTTTTAATTTTGTAATTTTTATCAGCTCAGCTCTATTTTTAACTTCAAAACATGCCTGACATTTTCTTTTTATTTCTTTAGATTCAGACATCATCAACCCTCGATTAAGCCTTCTAAAGCAGCTAAAACATTGTCTTTATAGCTTTTATCCTTTGAAGAAAAAGCAAGAGCCTTGTTTTGAAACTCTTTTTCAAGAATTGAAAGTTTTTTATTAACTTCGTTTCTTGAAACATAATCACACTTGGTTAGAATATTTAAACAGGGAATATTATTGAATTTCAGCCAATTTTGCATGATTATATCATTCTTTTGAATATCATGACGAGCGTCAATAAATTGTATTGTTGAAGTTAAATTTTTTCTGTTTAGAAGATAATTTTCAAAATTTTTCTGCCAGCTCTCCTGCTCGTTTTTAGACACTTTAGCATAACCATACCCCGGTAGATCGGCTAAAATAAATGATTTTTTATCCGTTGTAATTTCAAAAAGATTAATAAGCCTTGTTTTGCCGGGGGTGTTTGAAGTTTTTGCAAGTTTGAGTTGATTTACAAGAATATTTATAAATGTTGATTTACCGACATTTGAGCGTCCTAAAAGAGCAAATTCGGCTAAATTCAGCTCGGGACATTGAGCTAAGGAAGGAGAACTTATTAAAAATTTTGCAGATTTAATTTTCATAAGTTCATTTTAGCAAAAAATTTTATTTATGTATAAATAGCTTTATTATCTTCTTCTTGCTGCTCATCGTCATCTTTTTGGCTATCATTTGAAGTTGGTTGTTGATTGGATGTTTGAGCCTGAAGCTGCGCTTTTCTTGTTGTTAATACTTTTTCTTGAGCGTCCGCTAAAGCAAGTTCCGCATCTGCGCACGCTAAAGTATTATTTGCAATATCAATATTAGCTTGAATATTAACGCTGTCCGCAAGAGCATTTCTTTGTTCTTCCGATAAAGATTCATTAGACATAATTGCTTCTGCTAAAGAATTTGCTACAAGCGTTAAATTTTCCGTAGTAACGCTGTTTTGTTCTTCCTGTTGTGCTATTTTTACGTTCAGCTCGGCGATTTCCTGTTCGATTTTAGCTTTTTCGTTATTGAGTTCGCTCTGAGTTGTTTTGTAAGCTTCATAAGCATTGATTTGCTGTTCAATTTGTGCAAGCTCCTCTTCTGTTGCGTCAGAAGGAATTGTTGGTTTTTCAACAACCTCAAGCGAATTGATTTGATTTTGAATATCGTCATAAGAAGAATTTGCCTGAGTTAAACTTTCTTTATAGCCATCAAGAACTTCCATACCTTGATAATATTCTTCTTGAATTGTCGCATAATCCTGCGTTGTAGTTTGTATTACTTCGTCGTTTTCAATAATTTGTCCGTCGATAGTGCTCAGTGTTTCTTGCAGTACTTCTTGATAGCCCGCACATTCAGCCAACCTATCATTAGCCATAGTCTGTATGTCGGTACAAGCTGTTTTATTTTGAGTTATAAGCTCAAGTTGAGTGTCAATATCTTCAACCGTATTTGCGTCAAAATTTATATCAATGGTTTCTTGATTGCTTTCAAGCTCCATTGAATATTCTTCTTGCGTTTGCCCTGTTTCGTTTACGGATGAGGCATTATTAACCTGTTCGGTATAAGCCGGACTTTGAGAAGCATAAGAGGAGTTTAGAGCACCCGTACCACCACCCGAAGAAACACCGCCTGATGAAGCAGCGGCTGATTTACTTGAAGCGTTTTCAGAAGCATTTGTTGAATTAAGGAAATTTGTTTTACCTTGATTTATATTATCAACAGCCCTTGAAAAGTCTGCAATGGTAATATTTTCATCATCCTCATCAAGTCCTTTAATTGAAGATAAAAAACTTTTCTTTTCATCCGATGAAATTTTTCCGTCGGAATTTTTATCAATACTGCTATAAACCTTATCATCCTTATCTAAATCTGAAATGTAATCATCAAACATTTCATCAAAGAAATTTTCATTTTCTTCATCGTCAAGGTCAATAGAATTTTTTTGTAAATCTTTTTCATCAATATCTTTTTGAGTTTTAACCCACTTGTTAAATTCATCCTGATATTTTACAACGGCTTTGTTCTCGGATACTTTTTTAAGCTCCTTTTCATCAATCTTTGAATTTTCTTTTTTTGCCTGTTGTTTAAGATGTTTATAAAAATCTTCCTTAATCTGTGCCCAATCGCTCATAATTCTATTGTCCTTCCTGTATTTAATTACGGCATTTTTAAATAAATTTTTAATTTTTTTTACATTTATTTACATTTGTTTTATACTTAATTTATGATTGAACGTTACTCAAGAAAAGAAATGTCTGAAATTTGGGAACTTGAAAAAAAGTTCTCTTACTATTTAACCGTTGAGCTTGCCGTTATTAAAGCGCAGGTTGAGCTTGGAAATTTCAGCACTGAAGTTTATGAAAATATTAAAAAAACAGCACGTTTTGACATTAAGAGAATTGATGAAATTGAAAAAATAACCCATCATGACGTTATTGCTTTTTTGGAAAATGTTAACGAGAATGTATCAAAAGAGTATTCTCCATACATTCACAAAGGTTTAACAAGCTCTGATGTTATTGATACAGCATTTGCGCTTCAAATTAAAGACGCTTCAAAAATAATTAATGACGACCTTGATAAATTAATTGAAACGGTTAAAAACCTTGCCTTTAAACACAAACACACGGTTTGCCTCGGCAGAAGCCACGGCATGGCAGCGGAAGTTATAACTTTCGGCTTTAAATTGTTAAATCTCTTAGATATGCTTCAAAGAGCCCAAAAAAGGTTTAATTATGCTCTTTTTGATATTTTAGTCGGGCAAATTTCAGGCCCTTGTGGTACTTATTCAAATATTGACCCCGAGGTTGAAGCAAAAACCTGTGAAATATTAGGACTTAAGAGTGCTAAAATTTCAACTCAAATAATTGCAAGAGATAGACATGCGGCGTATATTCAGGCAATTTCTTTAATAGGAGCTGTTATTGAAAGTTTTTCAATTGAAATTCGCCACTTACAGCGCTTTGAAGTAGCAGAAGTCGAAGAAGGTTTTTCAAAAGGTCAAAAGGGTTCTTCTGCTATGCCTCACAAGAAAAACCCCGTTGCAAGCGAAAATTTATCGGGTTTAGCTCGAGTTTTAAGAAGTAATACAATGAGTGCCATGGAAAATATTGCTCTTTGGCATGAAAGAGATATTTCTCATTCATCGGTTGAGAGAATAATTTTCCCTGATTGTACAATTTTAATTGATTATATGCTAAATCGCTTTAACAGCGTTATTTCTAACCTTGTCATAAAAGAAAATGCAATGATAAATAATACTAAAAAATATGGTGGAATTATATATTCTCAAAGTTGTTTATTAGAGCTTTTAAATCATAATATGACAAGAGAAGGTGCTTATGAAATTGTACAAAAAGAAGCGCTTGACGCATTTAATAACAACGGCAATTTTATGGAAAACATGAAAAAACATTTAAGCGAAGATGAAATTTCTAAATGTTTCAATGAAGAAAAATATTTAAAAAACATTGATGTTATTTTTAAAAGGTTTGAATAATTATAAAATATTAAAATATTAAAATATAAGGCGGGGCTTAAAACCTAAAAGCCCCGCCTTTTGTATGTTTTATATGTCTTTAAACAAAAACTATAAAGATTTTGTATAAATTTCTCTAACCGCTTCTTTATCCGCTTTAGTCGGTGCTATTTGTAATAATCCTTCTAAAGACGGTGTTGTATAAGTAAGCTCAACCAGTCTGTCTATATCGCTTTCTTTAAAACCTTCGTCTTTTAGCTTGGACGGTACTCCAACGGATTTTAACCATTCATAAACAAGTTCATTAACTTCTCTTGCGCTGTTTGAAGGAGATATTTCAGGCGCAATCGGTTTTAGAATATAACTCAAAGTTTCTTTTTTTGCTTCCCACATATTCTCAACAACCGCAGGCAACAAAATTGCAAGCCCTAAACCATGTGATAATTCATGCTTCATAGCAGACAGAGGATGTTCAAGCGCATGGGTATAGTGCAATAACCCGTTATCAAAGCAAACCCCGCCCATCATAGCAGCATAAGCAAGGTAATATCTTGCTTCAACATCATCCGGATTAGCAATTGCCTTTGGCAGATATTTTGCAACGGTTGAGATAACTTCATGCGCTAAACAAATTGTATACGGAGAAGCAACTTTACTTGTTGCAGCTTCAACAACGTGGTTAAGTGCGTCAATTGAAACATATTTTGTTTGTTTATCGGATAATTTTGTCATTAATTTAGGGTCGTCAATAGCGTACATCGGATAAATGCAATCATACGCAATTGCGGGTTTATAATCCTTTTCAACAATCGTTGCAACGGCAAATCTGTTTGTTTCAGTTCCGGTTCCATGGGTTAAATTAATTGCTACAATCGGAGCGGCGCTTTCAGGCGCAAATTTAAATTCGTAAATATCATTAGCAGTTTTATCAGGATATTTTAACAATATTGTAACCGATTTACCTGCGTCCGTAGGTGAACCTCCGCCAATTGCAATAACCGCTTGAGCGCCAAATTCACGTGCCATTTTAGCCGCTTCATCAATCGCTTGATTGGTCGGGTTTGGAGTAACTTTATCGTAATTAATATATTCAATTTTATTATTTTTCAGCGCTTTTTCAACATAATCCCAAGCGCCTGTTGCCTTATAAGCGTTTCTGCCCGACATTACAATAAGTTTTTTAATTCCTTTTTGTGTTAAATCTTGCGCAATATCTTCAATTTTTTCAATTGCACCAACACCAAAATAAACAAGCGTTCTTGTTCTTATTTCTTTAATTTCGTTAATGTCAATGTCTTTTTCCCACATAGTAAATCCTCGCTAAATATTTAACCAATTAATTTTACCATGTTTTGTATTATTGAGCAATTGAGCAATTTTGACATTAATCCGTTAGCTTATCAAGCGCATTATAGTAGCCTTTTAGGACGCTTTCTTTTTTGTGCTTGTTATATTGTTCAAGTTCTTCTTTATTCATTTTCTTAAACGGCATACCTGATAGAGTCCTTGAGATTGAATCCGTAAGAATTGTGCATACAACGGTAATTATACCTGCGCCTGTAATGCTTCTTGCGTAAGGAATTTTGAAGATTTCATTTAATTTCATGCAGGTTGTTTGAGTTGCCATTCTGATAAGTTTATTAACACCTCTCAAACGTCCGTCTTTTTGAGCTTTCTGTTTATCCCCCGTTTGCTTTGCGGTTTCGTTGTAATCATCAGCCATAGAAAAGTATAGAGAAGCAAATGTCCCCATAATTTGCGTTGTTTTACCGATTGTAGAGTTATTAATTGAAGATTGCGTTTCTTTGTTCAGGGCTGATACTCTGTTGTTAAACATACGTTTTCTGTATTCTTTGGCAAAATCCTCAGGAACGCTTCCCTGTTTAACTGTTTCATAAGATAATTTGTGTTTTTCGCAATATGCCTTGAGCTTTTCGCTGTAGTCAAGATAAGTGTTTAAGATGTTGTATTCATTTGAGTAATTTGACTTTTTAACATCATTCAGCCATTTTATTTTATCGCCTTTATCGGCACTTTTTATCAGCCCTTTTACCAGCCTATAGGGATAGCTTGCAAATTCAAAAACTAATTTAAAGGGAGCCAGCGGAATTTGTAAGAGTTCTTTTTTGGAAACTTCAATTTTAGTAAATGGAATGTGCGTCATCTTTTCATATTTGCCGATTGATAACGTTGAATTTTTACCTCTTTTAAAGGGTTCTGCCGCCAGAAGTGTTTTTTGTAAATATTTATATTCCTGATCTTGATTTTCGTAAATTGTATTTAAAAACTTACTAAGCTCTTCTTTGTTTAATTTAACCTCTGCAACAGTTGCTTTGTAGTATTTTTCTTTAAGAAGTTTTACAAAACCCAAATCATTAAAGCCCGATTCAAGAGCTTTAAATAAATTTGTTGATTTAAACCTTTTAACGCTCAAACCTGTAATTATACTTGCAAGGCAAGCTAAAGCAATATTTTTCGGACTTAGTAAATGTTTTTTCTTTTCTTCTTTTTTATAGGTTGTTTTTAATTTAATATCTTGTTTTTTCTTTTTCAATTCGGCATATTCATTAATTGAAGGTGCGTTATATTCCATCTTTGGAGGCACTTTCATTCTTTTTAGGGGTCTGCCTGTTGATAATCTTGAGGTAATTTTAAATAAAAGTCCAAGTGCGGTATTAACTATCGGTGCTGCAATCGGTGAATTGTTAACAATGCTTGCAAGGGCTCCAAGCATAAAATATTGCGACAGAGCTTCTTGCGCAGTTTCTAAAAGCTCTTGTTTTCTTTTTTTCTTTGCCGATTCTTTAGCTTCTTTGTCGGTTTTGCCGTTTAAAATTGATTTATTGTAAAAATCATTACCCATCATTGTTGCGGCGGTGATACCCGAAGCAAGCCTTGCAACCGTTCTTTCATGGGGTGTATTATAATGAGCTTTTGTTTTAGCTAAATTTTCATCAAATATTTTAATAAATTTTAACCCGACATTTTTACAAAGATTGTCATTTGATGAGCAGCTTCCGGAAATGTTGCATCTTCCAGTTTCACAAGAAATCCCCGCTTTAACGGCTTCGTTTATGCACTCTTCCCCTGTTTGTAAAGCACCTCTCATTGCTCTTTGATAAGCTTTTAATTCTTTTTCTTTTTTATAGTTAACCAAAAGACTTGATTTTTTAAGCCCTTCAATATTGAATTTATTAGCTACAAAAGAAAGAAAATCCCTCGGCATATCCATAAAAGGATATTTTAACGTATCAATAACGGGACTGGCTTTTTTGTAAGTACAACCTCCGTCAACCATTTGAATAAAGTCTGTGCCGACTTTTTCTTTTAATGTTTCATAAAAACCATCGCCCCAGCATCCTAATATTGTTTCGATTTTTGACAGGTGTTTGATTTTTCCTGCATTAATTCCGCTAAAACTAAGGTTGTTATTGCTTTTATCGGGCAAGGCAGGATTAGCATTTGTATAGTTGCTAACCACAGGTTTCATTTAATTCTTATTCCTTTTTGGACATTTTTCTAAAATAAAATAATGCAGCTAAAGAAAATTATTTGCTGCATTATTTTATTTATTGTTCAAATTGAAACAAAAATTTACATTTATTAAATTTGATGATTAGCTAAACCACCACATGCGTTCATATTTTGCCCATTCCTCGTCATAATTCGGATTGGTGTCGTTAATTCCTTCAACCGGCGAACCTATATCTTTACCGACTTTTGCATATTCAAGATCGGCACGTAGATTTGTTATGCTAACGGGAGTATAAAGAGTTGTTAAAAAGTCTTTTTCACGTTCTATAATCCCTGCTTCTTTTGCCTCTGTGTTTTCGTGGCAATATTGCGTGTATATTTTATTATCTTCTACTAATTCACTAAATTTATTACTGTATCTATGTTTTTCGGTTTCTTCTCTGTTTAATACGCTGTATAGAATTTCTTTTCCGCCTTTAACTTTACCTATTTTGAGTGTTACATAAGGGGTTTTGTCAAAATATTGTACTAAACTTTTACGAGTATCAAGAAAGATTTGATATGTTTCGGTTCTTTTTTCCCATTCTTGAAATTTAGCGCTTTTTTTTGAATAAATATCGTATAATTTTTGTTTTGCACGTTCATCTTCAAAGCGTCCAAAGGAAACGTTCTTGTCTTTTTGGTTTTTGGATGGTAATTGACGAGCGTATGCTGTGGAAATTGATGTTATTTTCATTTTTTATATCCTAATAAAATGTGTGCTTTAATACAAAGCAAGAGAAATATTTTTTTTGACGAATTTAAAAAAAATATTAAGAATTATTAATGATTTCATCATCCTGATTTGTTTCATTATTATCTTTTTCTTGTGCGTCAGGATATGCTTTTCGTTCATTTTGCACTTTTTTATTTTTTTCTTGCTCTCGTTTTTTTATTGTTTTCATTAACATCATAGACCCCGCATTTGCCATGGCAAGACTGTCCAGCGAGGCTCTTAATTGAGCGGAACGATCCTGATAGTTGTTTTCGTTATTCTCCTGTTCGTTATCGGGGTTATCTTGAGCATAGTATTCATTGCCCTGCCCCATTTTCTCTTCCGAAGTTTTGGCAGCCGTTCCTGAAATATCGCCTGATTTAAAGTTAAAACTTGATACCGGAGTAACACCCCTGTTATCGACCATTTGATTTTCCTCGTTTTGATTGATAATATCACTTTTTTTGTTAAATTTCAACCTTATGTTAAAGTTCATAACATGACGGATTGTTTGCCGGATGAATTTGGCGCTTAGTTTTACTAAAGAAGTGTTAGAGATGTTGCAGCCGGTTTAAATTTATACCGATAACTCTAAGTTAGTAAAACCCTTACTTTTTTATGAGAGCGCCGAAGTATTTCCTGCCTGTATTATTAGCAAAAGTCGTGGCTAATAAAACCGTAGAGCGGGCTAGTCTAATGATTTAATAAATTCCGGCATTTTGAAAACTTATAGAAAGTATCTTGTCATTGCTATACATGTCAAGCAATCAGCTGTGTGATTCAATATCACATATAGTAAATAGAATTGATAAATCATAAGGAAAATTATTACGACAATAAGCAACAGGTGGATTTAGCAGGTTTACCACGGGTTAAACCTTTCCTTCTTGTTTACTCAATAATCCAAAAAAGCCCTCGTAATTAAAGAAATGGCAGTTGTAGTTTATAACCAAGTTAAAAACCAAACCCCCCGGGTCAGGTTTAGGGACGGCAGACTAAAGTCTACCCTACAATTATAATTCTCCACCCTGCGAGTTTTCATCCTTTTGATCCCTTCTGTCCTTACAATGACACAGAGAAGCCCTCGTAATGACGTAGTCTTTACTCATCCTTAAAAAAATATTTTTCTTTTTCCTCTATTATCATTAAATTACTTAACAAATTTGTATTAGATTAATAAATTTTAGTAGTATATAATATAATTAAGCATTTTTTAAAAAAGAATGGAGCAGAACTAAAAATGGAAAAGAGAAGGAGAAAAATGAATTTCTCAAAAGCGTTTTCGCTTGTCGAGACTTTCATTATAGTTATTGTTCTTGCTATTGCCGTTGCTGCTGCAACACCTACAATAACAAGAAAAATAATTAATGTGCAAAGGCCCGGGGTTACAATTGGTGGAGGAAACCACGGAAGCTATACGCTGTATGACAAAGAAGTAATAGATTTTGGCGGCGTGGATTCGCCCGAGGCAGACCCAAGTCCGGATTCTTGGGAAAAAGTCGTAAAAGAAAAACCCGAAAGCCATCCGCAAGAAAAAACATATATCTATGAAAAACATGAAGAAGGCACTACTACTATCTATGAAGAGTTAGAAGATTTAAAACCCACAGAAGCACCCGATGGAACAATAACAGAAGCCAAAGGGACTCTCAAAACAGAAAATCAAGCTAAAACCTTCAGAAGAAGCAGAAAATATATCTTTGAAGATTCAAGAATAACATATATAAAATATAATCCCGACGGAAAAAGCACAAAAGTTGAAATTAGTAATGCAAGAATAATTGAAAGTAACTATGCTACACTTATGCCTGACAAAAGTTCAAGAGGATATCGCCAATGGAAAGTTTCAAAAAGCGGACATGTACATATAGTACCTTGGCATAGGCTGATTACAGGTTCCAGAGTAGTTATAGATGAAAAAATTAAACCCAATAAAGACGGTTTTGTTAATTTCACTCCTCCAACCGAGGCTTCAAAATTGCGTATTTACGCTTTAGGCGGCGGCGGTGCAGGTGGAACACCTACAAAAAAAGCAATCGATGAAGGCTTTTTATCCAGTATGGATACAAGCAGAGCAAGTGAATTAATAGCCGACTTTAAAAAACGAATACCCGGAGCCAGCAGCAAAATAAAAATTGAAAACGGTGTAATAAAAGTTACGCTTGATGTAAGAACGGGTCAAAATCCTTATATATTTCCAACCTCAAACCCTGATACCGGTAATGTTGACGGTTTAGGTGTTTATACCGAATTGCTTGGTTCGCCAACTCAAACTAAGCTGACATGTACTCCGACTTCCTGGATAACTTGGGAAACTTTAGAAAAATGTCAATATAAAGCCGCTGTTGTTACGCAAGGAGGGGCTGGCGGTAGCGCCGGAGTTATTACTTGGTCTACAAATAACCAAAGTAGTGACGCAGCTTGTAAATGTATGAAAGATATTGAAGATGAAGTTGAAACCTACACAGCTACAGGAGAAACTGTTACAAATTGTGATGTTGTATGCAACAGCGCTACTGATTGCTGTTATGATAGAAAATGTAAAAGAGGAAAATCTGATTACTATACTTGTGGCGCTGCCTATCCGGTACATAAAAAAGTGGGTGCATTTTGTGCGGGTGATCAAGGTTCTGCAATGACTTCTTGTGGAGATCCTAAGTGTAGCAGCATAACAGCTGACTGTAAAAGAAATGGAACAGAAAAAGCCAGAGGACCATATAACGGCGGAGTTGGTGGCGATCAACCTCCTGCAGTATGCTCTAAAGTAGACATTGGAAATATAGTTAAATATTCTATTTCTTCAGGATGTCAAGGTGACTATATAGGTGCTAAAGGTGATGACGGCGGTTCGTTGCATTATGGAACAAATTATGGTCCTAACAGTACATCACAAAAAACAAACGCAACTACAGGAGTAGACGGAAGCCCTGGCACTACGTGTTATCAAACTATTGAATCAAACGGTAAATCCGCTTCAGGAAGATCTAATGGCGGAGGTCCCGGTATTGCTTGTATTCAAAAACAAGTTACGATTACAACAACCGTGAAAGACGCAATGACTGGTGAAGTAATAGATTCTAATACATCAACACCACTTAATTGGAATGATCAGATAGCTGAAGCAGAAGCAAGCGGTGGTTCTTATTCTGACCCTAATTATACTCCCGGTACCGGAGGGGGCGAAGCTATAACAAAGCTAACTGATTCAAGCTTTACACAAACTTGGGATTTTAGTTGCGACTGGGCGTGTTCGCCTTCATGTCTAATAAAAAACGGTGATGACGGAACAAAAGTAGGAGATAATTGTACCGGCAGCTTGCCCGGTGTTAATAAGAACACTCCCGGCATTTATAACTATAAATTTGTTTGGGAAATTCCTTTTGCGACAAGATATTTTGGCTATGGCGAAGCGGGTCAAGCTGCGCAACCGAAGCCAAAAGTTATGCTTAACCCGAATAAACCGCTTAAACTCCATGTTGGTCGTGGAGGATATTGGAAAACAATTGCCTATGGGGCTAACGGACCCGATGGGGAAGAAAGTGCCGTTTATATTGATAATGAAAAAATTGTACATTCTCCCGGCGGAAAAGGCGGAAAAGGCGGTCTTGAAACAGCTAAGTATGATGTTTGTTTTGATTTCTCACAAAAACCGACTTGTAAATTTTCCGATAATACAACAAGAAACGTTTGTGAAGATAAACTGCGCTCAACCCAAGAAGTTAAAAGTACCGTTGGTAAAGCGAGCAAATTTGACAGTATGAAAACTGCTTTAGATGGAAATCAAATTGTCGGTTTGGGACTCGGAAGAAGCGGTGAAGGACTTGGCACACGTACTGACAACGACTTATTAAAGGGTACAAGAAAATTCTATAATGCACTTATTGGTACTACTGCATACGTAATATCCCAGGGTAAGACATTCTATGAAAAGAAGGATGGAAACCCTGACTACAAAAATAAACTATATACTCCTCCCGCAATGAATCTTAAAGGTGGTGACGGCGCCATAATTATCATCTGGTAATTAACCCCTTTAACGCTTCAACATCTGTTAAGGAAAGGAATATGCCCTGAAATTCAGGGCATATTTTTTTATTACACAAATCAACCCTTTAATTGCGCTAAATTTAACAAAAATTAATATACACAATATAGCTTACTTGCTTAGCATAATTTTTATGTATAATTAAATAAAGCAATATTTTTGCTTCTTGTGTTTTATTAAATTACTTAGGTGTTAAAGGAATAGCTATGCAGATTGAAAAATTAGGTGTAAAAAGTGTATCAAATTTAAAAAATTTAAAAGGGATAAAAAACCCGGCAAAAAATTTAACAACAAACCCCGCTCAAAATACTATTACTCCAAAAACCAATCACAACAACAACTATACATATAGCATTTATTCCTCTAACAACCCTTATAAAGAATTAGCCTTCGGCTATAAGCTAAGAGGAACAAAAGACGCTCATCTTGACTATTTTGGCGCAAATATAAACCCTAAAACAAATAAAACAACTTTTAGAGTGTATTCAACTAAAGATAAAATTGAGCTTCAAATAGCAAAAAAAGACCATGATAAAAAATATTGGCAAGAGCTCACTCCTAAAGAGCAAAAGGCTCTCGGGGTTAAAACTTATGAAATGAAAAAGCATGGCAGAGTTTTTGAATTTACACCCGATGAAATTATCCCCGAGGGTTCGCTTTATCGCTTTAAAGTAGTTGATTCTCAAGGTAACAGCTCTTTTGTTAAAGACCCTAGAAGTTATTATCAGCCGCATGACGCAATGGGCTGGAGTGCAACATACAACCAAAACTCCTACAAGTGGAATGATGAAAAGTGGCAAAAAGGGCTTGATACAAGAAGAATTAAACACGACAATTCGCATTCAAACTGGGGCGCAAGCTCTACAATGGTAATATCAGAAAAACATATCGGGCTTTTGGGCGGTTATGAAAAAGCAAAAGAAGAAATAGAAAACATCGCAAAAGACGGAATTTGTAATACTGTGTATTTTCTTCCGACGGGCGAATTTTTCGGAAAGTATAATGTAGGATATGATGAAGTTGATAAATTTGCGCCTGAAAGCTCTTACGGCAAGCCCGACGAGCTTAAAAGCCTTGTTGATTTTGCTCATCAAAAAGGAATAAACGTTATTTTGGATGTTGTTCCAAATCACTTTGGTTTTATTGGCTCTTCAGTCGGTCAATTTGCTCAAGCAACGGATGAAAACAGGGATACGGGCTGGGGCGCTGCGCTTAAGTTTAACGGTAAAGACGGCGAATATATGAGAAAATATATGGCGGATATGATGATAAATTGGCTTGTAAATTTTCACTTCGACGGTCTTAGAATAGACGCAACGGAAAAACTCGAGTCCGACCCTTCTTTAAAATATTTTGCTTCTGAAATCAGAAATCATAAAGAAACAAAAGACGCAATTCTAATCCCTGAACATGTCGAAAAAACAAGGAAGCTTGCTCAACCCTTGTATGAGCATGAAATTCAAGATCCGCTTAAAACGTTTGATGAAGCTTCTTGGCAAAATAATCCCGCCGACAGATTAGGTTATGATATTCAATATACTTACGATTTTAAAAATACTTTAATGTCACTTGCTTACGGAATGCAAATATATGACTGCCCCGCTTCAATATATGACCTTGCTCGTGAATTTGAAATCGGCAATAAATTTTACGATGAAACAAGCGCACACCTTGACAATCCCAAAGCGACAAACAGCTTTGTATATTTCAACATGCACGATGAAGCAAATGTTTTTGGAGGTGTAAAACCGGTTATAAGAGGACTTAGCAGGGTTTTAGGTTTGGCAAAGGAAGATAGAGTCTATGAACCCGACGGACTGGATAAAAGACCCTATCTTGAAGCGGAAAAGCTTCTTGAGGACTATTTAAAAGGCGATTATCACAGTAAAAAAATTCCCAAAGAAACTTTTAAAAGAGCCTATGAAACAGCTAAAGCAAAAAATCGCCTGATGTTGGCGCTTACCTTTATGCACCCTGCAAATAAAGGTTTTTCAATGGGGGATGAGGTTGGAGAGCTTGCTCCTTTAAGATATTTTGCGCAATATGAAACGGATGAAATTAAAAAAAGCGTGGATTTTCAAAAAGGTTATGACGTAGGCGAAGAGTCGTTTAAAAAATCAAGCAAGCTTTATAATAAAACGGAAGATAAAAACTTTAAAACAGCTATAAAAAACCTATCTCAAGATTTTACAAGAATTATCAACGAAAACACCGCTCTAAAGCACGGAGATTATAATAAAACAATAGCTCAAGCGTTGGATAATGATTCAATTTTTGTTCACAGATGGTCAAATGACGGAAATGATATTTTTGCTGTTGCAAATTTTGGCGATTATGAAAAAACAATAACAAATATATCCCAATTCCCTGACGGCTCATGGAGGGAAATTCTAAATACGGATGATAAAAAATATTCAGGCTCGGGTTTGGTTAACAGTCAAACTCTTGATAGGGACAATACCCAAATTAAGCTTGCGCCTAACTCGTTCGCTCTTTTTAAAAGACAAAATTAATAAAATATTATAATATATTAAAACCTTGCAAAAGCATTATGTTTTATATTATTATGGACATAATGCTTTAATATTTATCGGAGGATATAATGGACGAACATTTAGAAATGTTAAAAAAGTTTAAATTTGATAAACAATTAGAAAAATTAAATAAAAAACTTAAAGATAAAAAAGTAATTCTATACGGAACAGGGATACTTTTTAGAAAAATTCAATCAAACTATGATTTATCAAAGCTTAATGTTATAGGAATATCCGATAAGAAATATCCTCTTAGCTCAGAAGGGACAATTGATTTAACCTATCCTATTATTCCTCTTGATAAAATTAAGGACTATAAACCTGACTATATCTTAATTACAACAGAAAACTCGCTTCCTATATTATTTGATTTTCAGCACAATGTTTTCAAAGGTACAAAAATTAAAATCAGACCTTTAATTGATAAGCCTTTTTTAACATTCTTAAAAGAGATTTTATAATGAACATTGCAATAATTTTTGCAGGCGGAAAGGGAGAGCGCTTAAATTCTAATTCAAATTCCAATCCAAATTGTAATCAAAACTCAATTCCAAAGCAATTTATCAAGATAGACAATAAGCCGATTTTAATTCATACGCTTGAAAATTTTCAAAATCATAAGCTTATAGATAAGATCTACCTTGCTACTCTTAAAGATTACTTAGACTACACAATTGAGCTTGTTGAAAAATATAACCTTACAAAAGTAAAGAAGGTTATAGAAGGCGATAATTGCGCCATGGGGACAATTTATAAAACTTTAGTTGAAGCTCAAAAAGAAAATCCTAAAGATTCTGTTGTGTTAATCCATGACGGTGTTCGACCGATTATTAAACAAGAAGTTATTACAAACAACATTAAAACAACGCTTGAAAAATCTAACGCAATTACCGTTATTCCAACCAACGAAACAATAATTCTAAGCGAGGACGGGGCTAATACTCTAAGCGTCCCGATAAGAAAAACGGCATATAAAGCGCAAGCGCCTCAAAGCTTTTTTCTTGGTGAAATAATTGAAGCGCATGAGAAAATCAGAAAAACAAACCCAAACTATACAGACATTGTTGATAACTGCACCCTTTATCAAATATTAAATAAAAATACAAACCTAACTTTGGGAAACTTTGGAAATATAAAAATTACAACAATTGAAGACATATATCTTCTTGAGGGCATTTTAAACTATTTTAAAAAGGAAAACACTATTGGAAGCTAATTCAAAAGTTCAACAGGAAGATATTGAAAATCTTGCAAAAGAAAAAATCTTCAATGAATTGAATAATAAAACAATTCTTATAACGGGCGCAAGCGGGCTTTTAGGAAGCGAGCTTGTGTTATCTCTTATCTGCGCTAACAGATTAAAAAACCTTAATATAAAAGTTGTTGGTCTTGTGAGAAATCTTGAAAAAGCAAAAGAAAAATTTAAAAATATCTTAAACAATAAAAATTTGACTTTAATTTCTCAAGATATTAAAGATGAAATCACAACAAACGAAAAACCCGATTATATAATTCATCTTGCAAATATTACAAGCTCAAAGCTGATGGTACAAAAGCCGATTGAAACTTCTCTTACAACAATTATCGGAGTAAAAAATATTTTAGATTTTGCACTTTTAAAAGACGTAAAATCTTTTGTTTATGTTTCTTCTCTTGAAATTTACGGAAAAATTAATAAAGATGAAATATTTGAAGATGACTACGGAATAATAGACAGTATCAGTCCAAGAAGCAGCTATCCTCTAAGTAAAAAATGCGCAGAAAATTTATGTATAGCTTATTCTCTTGAAAAAAATTTAAATGTAAAAATTGCAAGACTTACTCAAACCTTTGGTGCGGGGCTTGATAAAGAAGACAACAGAATATATGCGCAAATGGCAAGAGCTGTTCAAAAAAAAGAAGATATAATTCTTCATACAAAAGGTGAAACATATAGAAACTATTGCTATATAACAGATACAATCAGCGCTCTTTTGACAATCCTTTTGAGGGGCGAAAACAGACAGGCTTATAATGTTACAAATTATGATACGTCAATTTCCGTTAAAGATTTAGCAGAATTACTTTGTGATAAATATAAAACTTCAAAATTAAAATTTGAAATTGACAACAAAGAAAGAGGCTACGCCCCTAAGCTTACTTTAAAACTTAATCCTAAAAAGCTTGAAAAACTTAATTGGAGGGCAAAAGTCGGACTTGAAGAAATGTTTTTTAGGACAGTTGAATATCTGAAAGAAAACGAGGATTTAAATGGAAAACTTTAAATATACGCTTCTTTTTATAATCGGCAAGATTAAGGGATATATTAAAAAAATATATTACAGTTTGATTTGCGCTTTGGTTGGAATTAATAAAAATAAAATTGTTGTTTGTGCTCATCTTGGAAGGAATATGGGCTGTAATCCAAAGTATATTATTAAAGAGCTTCAAAAAAGAGAATATTTGAAAAATAAGCTTGATATTGTTTGGCTTTTAAATCTTGAGAATACTCAAGTTGATGACGAGCTAAAAAATATCAGAATAGTTGACTTTAGAGATAAAGCGGCAATTTTTAAAGAGCTTTCAAGCGCAAAAATATGGCTGGATAACGGTTATAAAGCTTCGGAATACTTAAGAGGCTTGCATAAAAAACGAGGACAGTTTTATTTAAATACCTGGCATGGTTCTTTAGGAATAAAGAAAATGCTTTATGATCAAGACTATTTTAACGAAAAAACCTCAGACAAATTTAAAAAAGCTTTTGATAAAGAATTTAGTGAAATTGACGCAATTTTAACAAATAGCGAGTGGGAAGAAAATGTTTTCAGAAGTGCTTTTCACTATAAAGGTAAATTTATAAGAACGGGTCATCCGAGAAATGACATTTTCTTTTGTGACGGTAAAGAAATTAAAGAGTATATTTATAATACCTTTAATATTCCAAAGGATAAAAAATTGCTTCTTTATGCACCTTCTTTTAGAGATAATCACGACTTAAGCTGTTATAAGCTTGATTATAGCCGGCTAAAGGAAAATTTAAAAAAGAAATTCGGCTCCGATTGGGTGATAATGTCTAAATTTCATCCCGTAAACGCATACTTAACTCTTGATAAAATGGAAAAAATTAAAGGAGATATTGACGCTTCAAGATATTCAGATATTCAAAAGTTGATGGTAGCAGCGGATGTAATGATATCTGATTATTCAAGCTGTATGTTTGATTTTCTTTTTACAAAGAAACCTTGTTTTATTTTTGCCTCTGATATACAAGATTATAAGGTTATAAGAGATTTTTATTATCCGATTTATGAAACTCCTTTTTCTGTTTCTGAAAATAATGACGAGTTAGAAAAGAATATTTTAAACTTTAATTTTGAAATTTATGAAAAAAATATTGAAATATTTTTGAAAAAGAAAGATGTTAAAGAGGACGGAAGCGCCTCTAAAGCTGCGGCAGATATTGTTGAAAAAGCTTTGGGAAATTTATAAACTCAATTAACTTATTTAGGTGGAGAATATAATGAAATTTCAGTTTTTGTATATAATTAAAAAAATTCATAAATTATTTATTGACTTATGCTCAAAAAACCGTTTTTTGTGCGAAGTATTAATTGTTAATCCAAGAAAAAAAAGACAGGATAAGGTTAACCAACCTATCATCAAAGCTTCAATCGAGCGGCTTTTAAGTTATGATAAACTGCCTTATCCGATAGCCGTTGAAATTGAAACTTATAATAAATGTAACGGTGATTGTGATTTTTGTCCGATTAATAAAAATCTCGACCCAAGAGAACATAAATATATGAAAGAAGAGCTTTTTTATTCAATTATTGCTCAGCTTAAAGAAATTGGCTTTAAGGGATATTTAAGCGAGTTTTCAAACAACGAGCCTTTGTTGGATTCAAGAATATTTGAATTTTCAAAACACATTAAACAAGAGCTCCCTCTTGCGACAAAAATTATCTTCACTAACGGTTTACTTTTAAATTTGGACAAATTTTTAAACCTTGTTGATAATGTTGATTATTTTCTTATCGATCATTACTACGAAGGAGAATTGAAGCTTAGAGAAAATATTGCTCAAATTGCAAGATATTGCCTTGAACACCCTGAACTTAAATCTAAAGTAAAAATACAGACTATAAATAAACACGCAATCAGAAACAACAGGGGGGGGGATAGCAGCAATCGCCGATTTGTTTACAATTTAAAAAGCTGCTGTATGTATCCTTTTTCTCAGTTCATTATACGTCCCACGGGTGAAATATCCCTTTGCTGTAATGACCCTAAGGGGCGCTATACCATGGGCGATTTGTCTAAAGAAAAAATTGCGGATATTTGGTGGGGCGAAAAGTATAAAAAAATTAGAGAAGAAATATTAATTTCAAGAGCAAATGTTGAAATTTGCAAAAATTGCGATAATTTTGGTGTGCTTGATACAGACAGGTACATTTCAAATTATAAAATCGGAAAAAATTGGAATGACATAGAAAAATTATTACAATGAATTTAAAATATTTGATACTGTATTATCTATATAAAAACAAGAAAACGTTAAAACATTTTTATAGCAGTAATAAAATTATTATTATAAAGAAAAATGGAAAACGAATTGTTAAAATAAAACTGAAAAATTTTAACCCTGTTTTTACGGGAAGTAACGCACGTGTAATTATCCATGAACCTTTTGAAATAGCAGGGAGTATCACGGGTAAAATTGGCGGCAGTTCAAAAATCGAATTTAAAAAAGGTGCTTTTTTGAGAAATATTAAACTGATAATGAGCTATGGGGCTTTAGTTGAAATCGGAGAAAATTTTTTCTGTTCAAACAGTGAAATTACAGCACAAGGGTATGAAAACGAGTCTGTAATAATCGGAGATAATTGCACGGTTAATAATAATTGTTCAATTAGAAATACTGACGGGCATAGTTTAATTTCACAACATAACGGCATGCTTTTAAATCCCGCAAAAAAGATTGAAATTGGAAATAATGTTTGGATTAGCGAAAAAAGCATTGTTCTGAAAGGTTCAAAGATTTCCGATAATTCATTTGTAGGGTTTCAATCGCTTATTAAAAAACGCTTTGAAGAGCCTAATTGCCTCCTTGAAGGAATACCCGCCAAGGTTGTTAAAACAAACGTAACTACTCAATGGATAAATTAATCAGATGGGATAGAGATGAATTTAAAATATGAACTTATATATTTTTTAAGAAGATTTAAGAAAATTATTCCTAAAAAACCTTTGGATGTCTATTTGAATAATAGGGTAATTTTAATTAAAAAAGACGGAGTTAAGAAAGTTAACCCCGCAATTAAAAACTTGATTACAAATTTTAAAGGTTGTAATAATACATTAATATTGCATGAACCGATTAGCATATCGGGAGCATTAAAACTTCAAGCGCTCGGCGACGGGGCAGTGGTTGAAATAGGTAAATGTGCTCGTATTAGTAATTTATCGATTGTAAC
Organism: Candidatus Gastranaerophilales bacterium; assembly: GCA_947587615.1. Taxonomy (GTDB): domain Bacteria; phylum Cyanobacteriota; class Vampirovibrionia; order Gastranaerophilales; family Gastranaerophilaceae; genus RUG14156. The sequence continues at coordinate 23,190 of CANPYC010000025.1, forward strand.
TAATCCTTCAACAAAAACTTATATCGGTGATTATTTTAGCTGCGGTAATGTTATAATCACACAAAACGGCAGTCAAAATACAACGGTAAAAATTGGAAATGATTGCATGTTTAGCTACGGGGTAATTGTTAGAACTTCTGATACCCATGGCATTTATTCTCTTAAAACTAAAGAGCTTTTAAATCCTTCAAAAGATGTTGAAATTAAAGACCATGTATGGCTTTGCGCTCATAGTCAGGTTATAAAAGGCGGGGTCGTTGGTGCAAATAGCGTTGTCGGAACAATGAGCATAGTAAATAAAGCGTTTGATGAAAATAACGTTGTGCTTGCGGGAGTTCCTGCAAAAGTTGTTAAAAGGGAAATAGATTGGGATAGAAGAGCGCCATATTTATATAAACCCAAAGAACAAACCCCAAAGAATTAATTAATTATTTTTCCTTGATTAATTTTTATAATATCAACATTTTTTAAAAATTCATCATCAAAAGCTAAAGTATCAACGCTTGTTATAATCATTTGAATATCTTTATCTATTGTATCAAGCAGGTAGTTTTGCCTTATTGAATCAAGCTCTGCTAAAACATCATCAAGTAAAAGCAGAGGAGTTTCATTAATTTTTTCTTTAATTATTTGAAGCTCGGCTAATTTAAGCGCTAAAACAATTGTTCTTTGCTGACCTTGGGAGGCAAATTTTTTTGCGTCAATTTCATTTATAAAAAAATCAATGTCATCTCTGTGCGCTCCGATTAGACATTGAGCACGCCTTATTTCATCTTGAAGATTTTCATTTATTTTTTTATAGATAATTTCACTAAGCTCTTGGATATTTGAATAATTATCGCTAAGCGTTTGATATTTTATTGTTAATTCTTCTTTTTGTGCAATTGAAGAATGTTTTGTTTTTGCAATTCGCTCAAGTTCTTTTAAATATTTGGCTCTTAAATAAATAACGTTAGCGCAGGCAATTGAGAGCTGTTGATTAAATACATCAAGCATGTCTTTATTTATTGCGCCCATTGCTAAATAGTTGGCTTTTTGTAATCTGATTTTATTAAACTTTTGTAATTTTTCAAAATAGAGAGGATAAACCTGAAAAATTGCCATATCAAGCCATTTTCTTCGATTTTGAGGATCGCCTCTAAGCAAAAGCAAGTCTGATGTTGAAAAATTAACGCTTGATAAAACCCTTAAAAAATCTTTTGATTTGTTCTTTTTTAGAGCGTTAACTTTTAAAACCTTGTTTTTAGAAAGAGAAAAATCTACTTCAAGTTCAAGCTCTGTATCTGATTTTTCAATTTCAGCGTTAATTATTGCCCAATCAGAGTTAAATTTGATAAGCTCCGAGTCTTTTTTAATTCTTGAAGAGCTGAGTGTGCAAAGGTAATATATTGCTTCTAAGATATTTGTTTTACCTTGCGCATTTTTTCCTATGATTAAAGTTTTGTTTTTTGAAAAATCATATTCAAAATTTTCATAATTTCTAAAGTTTTTTAAAATTATTTTTTTTAATTTCATAATGTTATTGTATAATGAATTATCTGAAGGAGCAAAATTATGAATAGCAAAAGTAATTATGATTTTATAACAATCGGTTCCGCTACTCAGGATGTTTTTATTCAATCCGACGTTGCAAGTATTGTTTCAGTTAGTCAGATAGCTAAAAAAAGCGAATTTATGTCTTTTCCTTATGGCGCTAAGACGGAAATTTCCGATTTTTCAAAAAATCTTGGAGGAGGTGCAGTTAATACAGCAACAAATCTTGCTAATTTAGGTTTAAAGACTTCAACAATAATAAAACTTGGAAATGATGAACTGAATAGCATAATTAAGCTTAAACTTGCTCAATCGGGCGTTGATATTATGAACGTTATTGATTCTCAAAAACATTTGACCGGTTTTTCAATTATCCTTGTAAGTTTTCAAGGTGATAGAACCGTTTTAGCTCATAGAGGAGCTAATGCTCATGTTCATGAAAAAGAAATAAATTTTGAAGCAATTAAAAATTCAAGATGGGTCTATGTTTCTCCTCTGTCGGGTGACAGCAACAAGGTTTTAGATAAAATTGCAAAATTCTGTCAGGAAAATAAAATCAATTTAGCGCTAAACGCAGGTACTACGGCACTTAAAAAGGGTGAAAAATATTTTTCAAAAATTCTTAAAACAGCGCAAATTGTTGTTATGAATAAAGAAGAAGCAAGCCTTGTTACAAAAATTCAAGTAAGACCGGACACAAAAGAAGAAAAATTTTCTAAAGAAAAAATACATCCTGATATTGTTTCAATGCTTAAAGGTTTAAGAAAAGATACAGAAGCTATTGTTGTTATAACGGACGGAGCTAAAGGCGTATATTGCTATAACGGCGGGGATGTTGTATATAGCTGTCCTTCTTTTCATGCTTCAATTGTTTCAACGCTTGGTGCGGGAGATGCTTTTGCTTCAACTTTCTGTGCTTCAATTGACAGGTTTAATCGTGACATCGAAAAATCGCTTAAATTTGCTTCCGTTAACTCTGCTTCTGTTTGTGAACATTTTGGAGCACAGGATGGCTTTTTGAAGTTTGATGAAATTGAAGAAAAATTAAAAAAACACCCTAACTTTAAAGTTGAGCTGCATAAAATTTAGGCTAAAGTTTAGGATAAGTTTAGGATAAAGTTTAGGATAAAATTGTGCGCCTTGATAAATTTTTAAAAGTTTCAAGATTAATTAAAAGAAGAACCGTTGCAGCGGATGTTTGTGATAGTGCTCGGGTTTTTGTGAATAATAACCCTGCAAAACCCGCTAAACAATTAAAAGTTGGAGATGTTATCTCAATTGAATATAAGAATATGATAAAATCTTATAAGGTTTTAATAATACCTGAAGGTAATGTTTCAATTAATATTGCTTCAACATTATATGAAGAAATTATAAATTGATTAAGTAAAAATTTTTTTCATTGAGTCTTTTGTTGAGCTTAAAGCTAATAAGCTTAAAGCTTTTTTATTTTTATAATATTTTTGTATAGTTCATTTGACCTATTTTTGTTAAATTTTACTAAAGTTTTTCCTTATTATGGATGATGATTAAAATTTTTAATTTGTATATTCTAACATGTGTAAAAAGAGATTAGGGGATAGAATTTTTTTTGAAAAGGTTTAAATTTAGCCTTGAAAGCGCTTTAATGATTAGACAAAAGGCTCTTGAGGATGAAAGAATAAGACTTGCTTCAATGCAAAATATTCTAAACAAACAAAAAGAGGTTTTAGCGCAAATGAGAGAATGTATGGCTCAATCGCAAAACGAACAACAAAAAACAATTGAGCAAAGCTTCAATATTTCACAAATAATAAACTATAACTCATTCTCAGCTAAACTTTCTCAAGATATTAAACTTCAGGAACAAATAATTCAAAAAACAACTCTTGAAATTAATATGCAGCAGGAAAAAGTAAAACAAGCCTATATAAAAGTTAAATCCCTTGAAAACTTAAAGGAAAAGCAAAAAGAGCAATATAATAAAGAACTTATGATGGAAGAATATAAGCTTATTGATGATATCGTTAACGCAAGAAGAACAATAGCTTAAAGTTAGATTTAAAAAAAGAGGGAAGATGACTAACGCACTTAACTATAACTACAACATAGAAAATAAAAAAAATTTAACATTTAATCCTTTAGAAAATATAAACTTCAAAAGTCAAAATTCTAAAGGCAGTGAATGTTCTTTTTCAAACCTGCTTAACGTAACAAACGCTAATGCTCAAAGAGTTCAGAGCAATTTTATTTCAAAAGCCGCAAAGTCAAATACAAGCTCTATTAATAAGTATGCTCTTAATTCAAGAAAAACTCAAAAAAGCATAAAACCTCAAAAACAACAAAAAGCTTATGAAAAAAACAGTCTAAGAGAAGATAATAAAAGCTTTACAAGTGAAAAAGCTAAACAAAACTCTAATTTGCAATCACAAAAAATTGAACCTCAAAAAACCAAAGAAAAAGAAAATATAAACTTTAACAATAATCAAAATAATGCAATTCAAAAAGAAACAAAAAAGGCAAATGAAACTGCGCTAAAAAACAATACAGCGCTGCAAGATAGCGAAGTACAAAAAGATAATAATTCATCAGACATAAATAATAGCTCACCTGTTAGCCCATCACCGGTTTTTTATGATGAAAACGGGCTTGAACAAAATTCAAGCTCTTCAAGCTCAAATTTAGCGCAAGCTTTAAGCGAAAATAATACACAAATTACCTCCGAGCTTAAAGAAGACATTGAAGAGGTTGTTCAAAATTTCTTATCGGTTTTAGACACTGATTTGTCTTTAGAAGATACCAAAAAAATTGATGAAGCTTTGTCAAATATTAATTCAATTGAAGATGTTGAGGGTGTTTTTCAAACAATTGAAAATATTTTTCAAACATCGGACTATTCACAAGCCAATAAAGACGATATTAAACAGGCACTCGATAAAATTAAAGCTTTGATTGAGCAAGCGCAGAAGGAATTAAGCGAAAGCTCGGATTTAACAACCTCTAAAGCTAAAGAATTGCTTGATGGTATTATTTTAAAGATGAAGCAAAATAATAGTAAAGAGCTAAACTCTTCAAACGAATCAGGTAAAATTACCAAAGAAGATATTGACGCTCTTTTAGAGCAGACTGACATCACTCAAGCGGATAAAGAGGTTTTAAAAGATACTGTTTTAGATATTCAAAAGCTTTTAAACGAAGCTCAAAAGGCGCTTGATGAAAACGATTTTGAAGCTCTAAAAGCTTTGAGTGAAAAAATTAACTCCATAGATAAAAAGTTAGAAGGTTTTTTAAACAATAAATCACAAAAACCGCTTGAAGTTTTAACTTTTTCAAAAGATTTAGTTGAAGCTCTTAAAAATCTTAATAATGAAATCAGCAAAAATTCCGCTGATTTAGCTAACTTTTCCAATATAAATACTTTAGAAGTATCAAAAAAACTTGAAAATTTATCAGAGCTAAAATTATCAAACAAGGATTTAAATAATCTTGAAACAGATGGGGATAAGCTTTTAAAGAGTGAAAAATTAAATAATCTTGAAGAAATTCTTTCTCTGTTGAGTGATAATTCTACTGATGAAATAAACTCTGATGAGATTTTAACAAGAAATAACGATACTTTAGCTGAGAGTTTAAATAAAACTTATCAAGCTCAAAATGAACAAAAAATTTCGGATGACAAGCTAACAACTCAAACACAAACGCAAAATACAAATAATGACAAAGCTTTAAACGAAAACAAAAACGAAACCCAAAACCAAAGTGAAACTAAAAACGAAGCTAAAACTCAAGTTCAAAACGAGGCTCAAAAGGAAGCACAAACAGCTCAACTTCAAGATAAAAACGAAATTGAACAAAAAAGCGAACAAGAAAGCAAGCAGAATACAGAACAAAAAAATGAACTAAAGAGCGAACAAAATACGCAGCAAAAGAGCGAAGAAAAAACAGAATCGAAAAACGAACGCAAAATTGAACAAAAAAGCGAACAAGAAAGCGAGCCGAAAAGCGAGCAGAAGAGCAATATAGAACCGCTTAAAGATTTTAAAAATATTGATAATCAGGCTCAAAACCTTACTCAAAACCAAAAAAGCGAACAAAACAACACCCAAGCTGATGATACGCTTGAAGATACAACAATTCAAAACGACAATTTGAATGATGAAAAATTGAGCTTAGATAGTGAAGATAGCGAGCAAGACACAAATCAAAACAACGATTTTTCAAGCGAAGATATCGAACTAAGCAAAACAAAAAGTGAAGAAAACAATCAAAAACAAGCTTTCATTAAAGAGCTTAACGAGGATATTTTACTTGATATTGATTATGAAACAAATTCGCAAAGCGCTTTGAGCGTAAGTGACGAAGTGATAAGGCTTTCAATGAGCGAAAATAGCCCTTTAGGTAATAGTGAAGCTCCTGTTGGCGCAATTAATTATGATAATAACATTGTAATTAAACCAATGCATAATGCGATAAATAATTCTCAAATTTTGCAAAACCAAAGACCGCAGCTAAGCGAGGATATTTTTAATCAAATAGGCGATAAATTAACACAGCTAAAAGACGGCTCTCAAAAGCTTACCATGGTTTTAAGACCAAACGACTTAGGGCGCCTTTCAATTGAACTTACTTCACAAAACGGTGCTTTAACAACAAATATTATTGCCCAAAACGAAGATGTCAGAGCGTATATTGAAAAGAATATCAATATTTTAAGGCAGCAGTTAACAGACTCGGGTATAAACGTTAATTCAATTCAGATTAAAACTGCCGCTTCAGACGGTTCGGGTAATTTTGAAAACAGTCAAAATTTTAACAATCAAAACGGGCAGGAACAACAAATGCAAGGGGAAAATAAACAGCAAAATCAGCAAAATTACAAACAAGAGCAAAGGGAAAAAGAGCAAACTCTTGCTTCAATGTCAAATTATGACACGCACTTTAAAAAAGATTTTAGCTCTATTATGAATAAAACAATAAGTTATAACTTAAATTAAGAGGAATTATATATGCCTTCGGTACATGATCAAATAGTACAAAACAGCAATATGTCAAATCAGGCACGAGTTCAGCAAGAACTGCAAAACGGGGTTAGACAGACAAGTCAGGGTGTAAGCTCGCATGATTTTCTTTATCTTTTGACGCAGCAGCTTCAATATCAAGACCCCATGAACCCGATGGATAACTCTCAAATGCTTGCTCAAGAAGCACAATTTACAACTTTAGAACAGATTGAAAACCTTTCAAGTTCTTTTTCAAGTTTTTCATCAAACTTTCAAGCAAATATGCTTTTGGGGCAGTGTGTTCGTGTTGAAGTGGATGGACAGGG
>CANPYC010000026.1 GCA_947587615.1 Candidatus Gastranaerophilales bacterium
ATGAGAGAGTTTGCGCACTTCGGATAAAATCTTAGAGGTGCTTTTTGTTTAAGGGGTTAAGACAGATAAAGCGGATATGTTATTTCTTTATGTATAAAAACAAAGTTGTTATAAAAAAAGACGACCCGAATAAAGCGAGCTTTAGTGCAACTGCACTTAGCGAGCAAATGAGGGCATGGGGTGTGTGAAGGGTGTAATGCCGCTGCGTTGAGCAATGGCAGACAGCCCGTAGTCCGTACCCGAGTCTCGAAGGGCATTAAAAAAAAGAGGTTTACACCTCTTTTATAAGTATGGGCTTTAGGGAACAATCTTCGAACTTTTTTAACAGATTCTTCCAATACTCTCGAAGTTGAAAGACTATTAAAATTTTGTGCTTAACTAATATTAAAAATATTTTGCATAAAAATATTACAACGAAAATAAAATGAACATTTTTGATATAAAATCATTATATAAACATAAAGGAGGTATTAAATGAAAAAAATATTATGCTTATTGGGTTTTATTTTAATTAGTCTTTTGTTTTTTATGAATTTGAAAGTATCGGCAAATGATTTGACAGGATTTGTAAATATAAAATCATTTTATTTATATAGGTCAATATCCTGTAACAAATTCTGAATATAAAGCATTTATTGATAGTGCAGGTTTAAAAGCCCCAAGTTATTGGAAAGGTGGAACATATCCAAAAGGTAAAAGCAATCACCCCGTTGTTTTTGTTTCATATAATGATGCACTTTCTTATTGCAAATGGTTAGAAAAGAAATATCCTGAGTATTCATTCAGATTACCAACGGTTTCTGAATGGGAATATGCTGCAAATGGTGGAAATGATAATGCTTTTCCTTGGGGTAATCAGATAAATGATAGCAATTTTAATTACAATAAACTTGTTGCTTCCGTTTATTTGAAACAAAATCCGACAGTAACATACAACAATTCAAAATCAACAAGTTACGGAAAAAGCCTACCTCTAAATCAAGTTATTTCAATAAATCAAAACGGTGTATCTGGTTGGATAGACCATAAAAATTACACAGGCTTTGTTTATACCGATTTATTTAAAAAGATTATAAATAATGGTGGCTATACAACTCCTGTAAATCAATACCCAAATGGCAAAAGTCCATTTGGGGTTTATGATATGTCGGGGAACGTTTGGGAATGGACAAGTTCACAAATAACTGCAACAAACGGAGCAGAAAAAGGACAAACTGTTTATGCGGTAAAAGGCGGTTCTTGGTATGCTAATCCTAATTCTTGCAAAATAACAATGTCTGGTGAGGGCAGGCGACCAAACACGGGATATAATACTGTCGGTTTTAGGGTTGTTGCAGTTAAAAAGGGAACAACAGCCAATAATACATCTTCAACTAATTCAGCCACACAAACAAAAAAAGAATTACCAAATAATGTTAATTCAAATAGCAGAAATCTTTCAAAAGAAAATCCGCCTCAAATAAATAACAAAAACGGATATTCAAATCAACAAGGCAACAGACGACCAAGCAGAAAACCTGATTCAAAACCTGGCGGAGATAAAACACCAAGTGAATGGAACTAATAAAATATTAAAGTTACAAACAATATTAATTTGTCGAATGTTGTTGGCACAACAAAAAAAGACCTTCAAAGAGGTCTTTTTTTAGATTGGGCCCGGAGAGACTCGAACTCTCACACCATAGGCACTAGATCCTAAATCTAGCGCGTCTACCAGTTTCGCCACAGGCCCACTGATTAATATTCAATTTTCAATTCTTTCGGAGTCGCTGTGGCGAAGGAACCGCTTCGCTTATCCCCTCTCGTGAAACTTACCCATTGGGGTAACTTTCACTTCGGCAGAGTGCCACAGATTTAGCAATATTGCTATAAGTCATAATAACCTAAGCAAAATTTTCAGTCAAGTATTTATTCCCTGCACCAATATTTATCAAGCCATTTAGTTGCTTTGACATATCTGAACCCGCCTTTTCCCATAAAACCTTTATAGGCTTGCTCTGGTGTCGGGCGGCCATGGAAAATTAAAATTTTGGCGTTCTTTGGGTCTTTTGGCTCTAAAAAGAAGTTCAGGGGAAAAGGTTGCAGGCAATTTCTTTTAAAGCTCACGCACCAAGACTTATCCCAATATTTTAAAATGCCTTTATCGTGCATTTGATGGGACAGAAAAGCTTGTTCGTTTTTGTAGCGTTTTCTTATATCCTTACCTTCTTTGTAGAAATTCTCAATAATATCTTTATGCTTATTTACGCAAAATTTGAACACTGAAGAATTGCCGATAATATCGTTTTCAAAATCCCAATCTTTTATTATATAAAACTCGCCTTCCTGCTCAAAAAAGCAATCGATATTATCTCTTATAACAACATCCAAATCTAAAAACAACGCTTCGCCTTCTAAATCTGCAAGTTTATCGCTAAATAGCCCCAATTTTTTCCAAGCTTTATCGGGTATTCCTTCATCATTCAACTCGGGCAAAGGGCGAATTTCAACTCCTTGATTAATACCCTCAGGTTTATCGGTAAAGCAAACAAAACGATGTTCAAGAGTAAGATTGCGCTCAACCATTTTATATAGGCGATTAACATAATCCGCACCAAATTTATCGCCCCATTTTATACAAATAACATTTCTTTTCATATTATCCTCTAATTATTTGCTAATCTGCCTCATAGTTGGAAATGCTATAACATCACGAATAGAAGGAGAATTAGTTAAAAGCATAACAAGCCTGTCTATTCCCATACCCATACCGCCCGTTGGAGGCATACCGTATTCAAGAGCGGTAATAAAGTCTTCATCAATTTCCATTGCTTCTTCATCCCCTTGTGCTTTAGCTAAGGCTTGCGCTTCAAAACGCTGGCGCTGGTCAATCGGGTCGGATAATTCTGAAAATGCGTTTGCTATTTCCCATCCGTTTACTCTTGTTTCAAAACGTTCCGTCAAGCGTTCATTATCCCTGTGCACTTTTGCTAAGGGTGAAATTTCTCTCGGATAGTCAATTATATGGCAGGGTTGAATTAAGCTTGGTTCAATTTTTTCTTCAAAAACAGCTTCAACAACCTGTCCCCAGTTCATATTTTCATCAACATGAACACCTATGCTTTTAGCGAGCTCAACTGCTTCTTTAGCGCTATAAACTTGTAGGAAGTCTGCTCCTGTTTCTTCTTTAATTGAACCGAGCATAGTTTTCCTGTCCCATGGAGGGGTAAGGTCAATTTCGTGTTCGCCGTATTTAATTTTTGTTGTTCCTAAAACTTCCGCTGCAACATAAGCCACCATATTTTCCGTTAATGTCATCATATCGTTATAATCTGCATAAGCCTGATATAATTCAATCATGGTAAATTCAGGGTTGTGGCGGGTGTCTATACCTTCGTTTCTAAAACATTTGCCGATTTCAAAAACACGCTCGGACACACCCCCTACAATCAATCTTTTTAAATATAATTCAAGTGCAATTCTTAGCGTTAAATCCATTTCAAGAGCGTTATGATGAGTAAAAAACGGTCTTGCGTTAGCGCCTGAAGCGGTAGTTTGAAGAATAGGGGTTTCAACTTCCATAAAGCCGTCACGAGCTAAAAATTCTCTGATTTTTTGAATAATTAAGCTTCTTTTTTTAAATGTTTCTCTTACTTCAGGGTTTACTATCATATCTAAATATCTTTGACGATAACGGATTTCAACATCCGATAACCCATGGAATTTTTCCGGCAGAGGCAAAAGCGATTTGGATAATAATTTTAAATCAGTTGTTTTAATTGATAATTCACCCCTTGGAGTTCTTCTAATTGTTCCTTTAAAACCGACAATATCACCCATATCAATTAATTTTAAAAGTTTCATTTTATCTTCGGATAAATTATTTTTATGAGAAAAAATTTGAATTTTACCCGTTGAATCGGCTAAATCAATAAACATGCCTGTATTTCTAATTGCCATAACACGACCTGCAACGGAATAAACGTCCTCTGTTTCAACACCTGCAGTTAAATCCTTATATTTTTCCTGCAAAGTCTTGGCGTTTGCGGTTTTATCAAAAGTGTAAGGATACGGATTAATATTCATATCAATTAAATCCGTTAGTTTTTGTATTCTTCCCTCTCTAATATTTTGAGATGAACTGTTATTGGTTTCCATTTATTTCTCCTTGATTAAAATTCATAGTTTGGAATGTTGAATTGTCTTTTATCTTCATTATTCATTGAATATTTTTCATAAATTTTGAAAGATTTTTCTTTGCAATTGTCAACATAAGCCCTGTTAATATATTTTTCATAGGTTTCATTTAATTCGCCTTTATAATTTCCCATTATATCGGCATATTTTATTAATATTTCCTTATTAAAACCGCCTGCATAAGCTTTTGTTTTAGCGTCCGTTCCGGATGGGCGGATTTCAATAAATTTATCGGCAAAGTCTAAATATGTACCGTCCCCGACAAAAAGAATATCTTTAAGCTTTGAAAAATCAAGCTCTTTAAATGTTGAAGATAAAATTTCTTTAACATTTTCAACGTTAATCTTATTTTCATATTTTGCAACAGCAAGCGCAAGATAGAAAATATCGTTTTTGGTTCTTTTCTTTTCGCCTTCAACTTTTGAGAGTTTTAATTTATCAATATCGGGTTCCGACTCATTATAATAAGCGATATCAACCCTTGTATCAAAACGGGAAATTATATTATTTTCTTCATAAATTTTAGCCAAATATTCGCTTAATGTTGTATCAATTGAAGAAATTAAAGCACTTGCGACAATAATTGCTTCTGTTGCGGATTTTTCCCTCATAGCAAGAGCAACTCTTCCATTAAGCGATTTTATAGGTTCAATTGCCCCTATAATCATTCCCCCTGACTCTTCGCCGCCAAAAATCATACGGGGGTTTTTCCCAAGCTCGATTTTTTTATTAAATACATCATAAATTGTTATATTTTCAACATTTTTTTCGTATTGAGCTTCAATTTTTTTAACGGCTCCGGCTATTTCTTTAAAGCCGACGGGCGTATTAACAATTTTTACTCCTTTTGCCTCTGCCCACTCATCCCAAGATTTTGAGCTTGCGGTTGTTTTGACCATAAAATATTGACAGGTTGGGTTTTTTTCCAAACTCTTAAACCAATAATCCATAATCATTAAAAATGATTGATTTGCGCTAAAGACGCATAATATTCTATCGGTACCCAAATCAACAAAATCAACTCCCGTTTTTTTAATTTGTTCTTTTTTATCTGATGAAACAACCTGAACAATATTTAATCTGTCATGATCGGGGTCTGTAATTAAAACAACGGTGTTTAGAGGATAATTTTTCAGCTTATTTTTATAATCAAGCGACTCAACAACAGGGAAATATTCCTTATTATCTTTTTTAGCCAAAACCGTAACATCTAAAGACCAGTCATAGAAAACTTTTTTACCTTCCTTATCAATTTTTATATCTTTTCCGATTGAATGAAAGAAAGGGTCTTCTTCTTTATTAAACCAATCAAAAGTTTTTTCAATATTCAATTTTTTTAATATTTTTGATAAAGTGTTATAAGCGCAGCCGCCGACAGAGTCGATTATAATTTTTTTGTTAAAGTTTTGAATTGAGCTTATATTTTTTTCATTCGCAACACCTGCTTTTAAATATTCGCAATATAAATCAATTCCGTTATTTAACCTCTCCATTGCTTTTTCATCAATTAAAGCATCATTTGAAGATGAAAAATTAATTTCATAATATCCTTTTTCATTGACTGTGTTTAAAATTTCTTCAATTTTATTAACAAACTCAATACTTTCGGAAGGCAAAAACTGTGAACCTTGATTGTTTAAGTCTTTTGTAGCGTTTTTAACGGAAATCCCGTGCGAGCTTGTAATATATTCCGCACCTACTAAATCGAGCTTAAAAGCAAGAAAAGAAGCAAGCCAGATTGGAATAGTCTCTCTATCTTTAGGGGCAAGTGTTCTGATATTGAGCCCTGCTTGTATTCTTGCAATTAAATCAAGATATGTTTTTGAGTTATATCTTACTTCGCAGCCTACAAGTTTAACAAGTTTTGAATTGGGATATTTTTCTTTTAAAACAAGTGCTTTAGCTAGTGTTGCAAGGGTAATACCTATTGTATTAATCGGAAACCTTGTATCATGCGGATAGAGAATATTTTGAGGGCCTCTGATACCCGCTGTTGAAACAAGAGCTTCTTTTTTATAACCTTCAAACCAAGTTTTTAAATTCAGTTTTTCGACAAGTTCTTTTGTTAATTTAAAACTGAATTTATCGGGGTTGTTATAATTAAAAATTTTATCTTCTTTAGTGTCTTTTGGTGTATTTTTTTCAACACTTTCTTTCAACATTTTTTCTAAATCAGCAATTGTAGTTGTTGCAATATTAGTATTTGTCATCTTCCACTCTCTTTTAATACTTCGTGTTTAAAATTTTACCATAAAAACAACCGCATTTATACATTATGTTAAGGTACATAAATATTAAACAAAACAGTATATAAAATGTTTGTTAAACGAATAAAAGATATTATAAAGAGATTTCAGCCGTTTTTTTGAAGGGATTAATTAAAATCACTATCAATTTTAAAGACGGTTTTAGAAATGTAATAAGCTAAAGATAAGACAATAGAGCTTATTTGCCCGCTTGAAATTACTTTAAGATTTTGCAGCGGCTCTTTTTTATTGTTTTGTTTATTTTCTTTAATATTAAAATCAAAAGTAATTGGAATTGATGTTTTTGCTCTATATTCTTTAGCTAATACAGTAAATTTATTAATCGGAAAATTTTTATTCACGAATAAATCAACAAAAATATTGTTCCCGCTCTCTTTTATACAGCATAATATATTTGAAAAATTAATTGTTTCAAACATTATAGATAAACTTGAAGAGTTAATTTTCTCCTCTTCAAAAGAGCTAACTTCAAAATTCACTTCTTTATTTAATGCCTCAAAATTAATCGGAATATATAACAAGATTAATTCTTTTAGCGTTGTGTCAAGGTTTTGATTATTATTTGCAATTGTCAAAACAACCGATAAAACTTCTCTAATTTGACTTATATCGCCATTTTGCGTTTTTGCAATATCGCTTATTATTTGAAGTGCAGATTCTTTTGCGTTTGAGCTTTTTGCGGTTAGTATATTTAAAAGAGCTTTGATATCAACAGTATTCTTGTTTTTATCCGTAATATTTTTTAACAATTCATCAATCGAATTTGGAAGTTTTAGTACCATTTGCAAAAATTTTAAAAATTGTTCGTTATCCATTTTTGCATTTTCGTAGTTAAAAATCAGCCCCGTATTTATTAAAGAAGCATTATTTAAAAGCTCGGGATTATTATTTTTATTTGTAAAATCATTTAGCGGATTTTGACTGTTTTTTAAATAGGGCGATTTAATTTGATTAATATTAAATAAATTTGTTGAGTTAATGTTTTCCATATAAATATATTAAGTAAAAATTTTGTTTTAGCATGCTAATTTAATAAAATATTTTAAATTATTTTGAATTGTAAATTTTTTTAATATTATTTTTGATTTTACAAAAGGCTAAAATCGGCTATTTATAGGATGAATTAAGGTTACTACATGTGTAAAATAATAATAGAAAATAAATTTGCATTGTTACACTACTTAGGTTAAAATTAGATTATAGAAGTTAAGAAAAATTTTATTGGTTTATTAATAAAATATTTTTTAATGGGGAAATGGGGGTTTTGATAACCTCCCTTTTTTTATTCTACCCTATTAACCTTGTTTTAATTTAATAATTTCTATTCATTTTCAGAATTTCTTCACTTCTCTTCAGTTGATTTTTAAATATCTGAATTTGATTTTCACTGCCCGACAAAACCGATATATCATAAGCTTGTTTTTTATAACTTATTTCATTTTGGTCAATTTCAATTGCTTCTTTAACGTATAATAAAGCGCTATCATACTCTTTTAAGCCGCAATAGCTTCTTGCCATTTGAGAATAATATTTTGCTTTTGTCGGATCAAGCTTGATTGCGTTATATATCATTGTTTTAGCTTCTTGAAATCTTGTTAAATCATTTAAAATTAAACCTTTGAAGTAATAAACCTCGGGATTGTTTATGTTTAACTTCAAATATTCGTCAAGACTGTAATTCGCTTCATCCAATTTGTTTAATCTGTAATAAATTCGAGCAATTGAGTTATAAATATTTGCGCAATTTTGATATTTTGTAATAAAATTGTTAATCATATCAAAAGCTTTTTGATAGTTTTTATCATCAATTAATAAATCTATAATTTCAAGATTGTAATAAATTGACTCGGGATAATATTTAAGAGCTCTGTCATAAATATCAATTGCTTTTTTATAAAGCTTCAATTCCTTATAAGCGGCTGCAAGCGTGTCTAATAAAAAAGGGTTGTCATTTTCGCTTGAGTGCAATTGTTCAAGCTCTTTAATAACCGTTGCTATATCCATATTTTCAAGGTTAACTGCTTGAGTTAAAATTTTTGCATTATTATAAAAAGCCGATGACTCAGGGATGGAATTTAAATTTAAAAGTGCTTTGGAATACTGCTTCTGTCTTATTAAAATCCAAGCCGAGAGCAGATATTTTTCATCTAAATTTTTGTTATCATCTTTAATTAAAGACCAATTAATTGACCTCTTGAGCATAGTAAGAGCTTCCGAGAGCCAGGAAATATTTATATAAGTTTTTGCAAGTTCAAAATAAAAGTCGTGTTTATCATTATCAAGTTCAATTGCCTTTAAAAAAAGTTCAATTGCTTTTGAATAATTTTTCTTTTTTGACTCGATAACAGCAAGGAAATATAGCGCAAGAGGGTTATCTTGTTCAATATTTATGCAATATTTAATAACTTCATCATAATTACCTTTGTTAAATTCAATTTCAGCTAAATCAATGTTAGCTTCCTCGTGCGTTTCGTCAAGAGAAATTATTTTTTCAAGAATTAACTTTCTTTTTTCCTTGCTGATAGTTGAAATTAAATATAGAATATTGCAATCAAGCTTCAGCTCTTCATCAAGAGAATTAAATATATCCATTGCTTCTTGATAATTTTCAAGCTTGATTAAAATTTGAATAAGATTATATGCGCTTTCCGTGTTTTGATTTTCACTAAAAAGACTTTTAGCGCTTTTTAGCGCTTTTTGATATTGCTCAGTCATAAAATAAATATCATAACATTTTTGAATGCTGTGTTGATGATGTTTATTAACCGCAAGCGCTTTTTGAAATTCATCAAGCGCTCTATCATAATTTTTTAGCTGTATATGTAAATCGCCGATTTGAGATAATAATTCAACGCTATCCTGATTATAGTCATCATACTCAAGAGCTTTGTAGAGCAATTCAAGCGCTTCTTTATATTTTTTTAAATATTTAAGCTCAAAAGATTTTCTTATAAGTTCAATTTTTTCTTTTCTTTTTTCTTCCATAAAAAATATTATATTTTATTTTATTTTCTAAAACAATAAACAATTATATTGACTTTTTAAAAAATTTTCTTAAATTAAAACAAATGATGTATTTTTATAATTTTTTCTAAAGAGTTAATTCTCCAAGTCGTAAGCTTATAGAAAGGAGTAGTTAATGAAACTTGCAGCAGGAATAAACTTTAGTGCCTCGGGTATAGCTCAATCCATAAACGCAATGCAAATGGATATGGATATAATGAGCATATTTGGAGAAAACGTTGTAGGTTTTGATAAAGTCGGCTATCAGAAAAAAGAAGCGGTTATTTCTTCTTTTGCGGAATTTATCGGCACCGACGCTCTTTCTTATGCGGTTGATAACCAGGTGGGAAGACTTGCCCTAACTCAAAATCCGCTTGATTTAGCATTGTCTGAAAAAGGATACTTTAAAGTTTTAAATAACGACGGAAGTATTGAACTAACCAGAGATGGCAGGTTTCAACTTAACAAAGACGGAGAATTATTAACCCAAACAAATCAAAAGGTATTATCAGCGGGCGGCTCGCCGATTGTTTTGCCGTTTGTGCCCGAGAGCCTTGATAAGATTTCAATAGGACTTGATGGAAAAATTGCAATATTTGACGAAGAAAAAAGAGGACTGATTCCCGTAGGTACAATCGGGGTAGTAAGTCCTGACGGCTCTTTAATTGCTTCCGACTGTGTAAGACAAGGATATGTTGAAAATTCAAACGTTCAGCTTGAAAAAGAATATATCGAAGTTTCCAATTACAAAAGAAGCTTTGAGGCAAATAAACAAATGTTTAAAATACAAAATAATAATTTATCTCAAGCGATTTCAGAATTAAGCAGGGTATAATATACGGGGTAATAAATGGCATATAATTTACAAAGTGTAATAAGAAAAGCTGCAATTAATATGACTGTCGAATTTGACAAGATGGCATACGTTACTCAAAATTTTGCAAATTATAGCACAAACGGTTATAAAAATGTGCGTTTTGAAGATATAATCGACGCAGACGGTTCCGTACATGGTGTTGAGAGAATTAATACTTCAAACGGAGCGTTTCAGCTGACAAACAACCCTCTTGATATTGCACTTCAAGGAGCAGGCTATATTCCCGTTACAACATCAAAAGGAGAGATAAGATATACAAGAGACGGTTCTTTTATGATGAATAAAGACGGTTTTCTTGTTACAAAAACGGGTGATTTAGTGGGTTCAGGGATAAAAATAGACGCAGCAGCGCAAAAAACCGAAATTCGAGAAAACGGCGACGTTTATTCCTATAAAACCCTGCAATCCGAGCCTGAGTATTTGGGAACAATTCCTCTTGTACAGTTTGTTAACCCTGAAGCGCTAAAAGATGTCGGAGCTAATGAATTTATTGCAACGGAAAACTCGGGAGAAATGAAACTCGTTGAAGACCATAACTATATAAAGCAGTATGGTATAGAGCGGGCTAATACTGACTTATTAAGTGAAATATATAATGTTTCAAGAATAAACGCTTCAATAATTGCTTCAAATTCACTTGTAAAGGTAATTGACAGAATGTACAACGAAGCAATTAATCTTACTCAATAGTAAAAATAATTAAAAAAGGATAAATAAATGGGCTTATTACCGCTAAATATGTTAAATGAACCTCAAAAGATGTTAGGGCTAATATCCGAGCGCCAGCAGCTTTTAGCTGATAACATAGTAAACATGCACACAAAAGGTTATAGAAGAAAGGATATTGATTTTTCGCAATATCTAAACAGCGGTAATTCTTCCATTCTTGAAGCAAAATTAATCGATAAATTCGGAACAAGCCCGATTTCATCAAGTACAACAAATACTGAAAATATAAGCACAGAAGATGAATTGTCACTTATGCAGGAAAACTATATTTTATATTCTATGGCAGCAAGACAATTATCAAGTACAATAACGGAAATTAAAACGGCTCTCAATGTTTCACAAGGCGGCTAATAAAGTTATAAAATAATGGAGATTAATAAATTATGGGTATAATGAACGCATTTGAAATAGGTAGAGAAGGTTTATCGGTTCACGGTAAAAGGGTTGAAATTGCAGCAAAAAATATTGCTAATATTGACACACCGAACTATACAAGAAAAATCCCTTTGATATCTTCTAATCAAGACCAAAGTTTTGCAACCGTACTATCTTCAATGGGTATGGGTGCTCTTAATAATAACTTGGGCGGTGTTAATTTTGACGGCATTGTTGAAGATCCGACACCGGGCGCTAAGATATATAAACCCGGTCATCCTGACGCTGATGAAAACGGCTATATAAGAACATCAAATACAAATGCTATGGTTGATATAGCAGACGCTACAATAGCTCAATCAGCATTCAACGCCTCATTAGGTGTAATGTCTATCACAAAATCGATGATTACAAGCTCGCTTGAAATCGGTAGGTAGGCTATAAACTAAGTTCTGTTTTATTTTTCATATATATATAATACACTCTCATTAAAACGAGGTTTTTAATGAGAGTTTTAATTGAAGAAATGTCAGCAAGACAAATTATAGATTCAAGAGCAAACCCGACAATAGCGCTTGATATGCTCTTAACAGACGGTACTTTTGTAACGTCAAGCGTGCCATCGGGAGCTTCAAAAGGTAAATTTGAAGCGTTTGAGCTTAGGGACAATAATCCTGATTATCTTTTTTCAAAAAGTGTTTTAGTCGCCATTGATAATATTAATAAAATTATCTACCCGAAGTTAAAACATAAATCCCCTTTTAATCAATATGAAATTGATACGCTGCTTCAAGAAATTGACGCAACTTCAAATTTTTCAAAAATCGGAGCAAATGCAGCTCTCGCTGTTTCAATGGCAGTGTGTCAGGCGGCTTCAAAATCTTTAGGGCTTGAATTATTCCAATATATCGGAGGAATTAATGCGCTCAGTTTACCAATTCCTATGATAAATATTATTAATGGCGGAGTACATGCTAATAATAATCTTGATTTTCAAGAGTTTATGATAGTACCTTCAGGGGCTAAGAGTTTTTCAAGCGCAATTAAAATGTCTTTAGAGATATTTAATCAATTAAAAGAAATTTTAAAAAAGAAAAATTTATCAACAAATGTTGGTGATGAAGGCGGGTTTGCTCCTCAATTTAATAATTCTAAAGAAGCAATTGAAATAATACTTGATTCAATTTTTGAGGCGGGCTACACGACAGATGATGTCAAACTTGCGCTTGATATTGCTGCAAGCGAGTTTTACTGCGAAAATAAATATTATTTAAAGGGCGAAAATAAAACTCTTGATACAAGTTCTATGATAGAATATATTGAAGATTTATTAAAAAATTATCCCATAATTTCAATAGAAGACGCCTTAGCGCAGGATGATAAAGAAGGTTGGATGTCACTTTCAAAAAGATTAAATTCTTCAATTATGCTTGTTGGAGATGATTTATTTACAACAAACCCGATTTTATTACAAGACGGTATTCAAAATAAAATTGCAAATTCAATTTTAATTAAGCCTAATCAAATAGGGACAATTTCAAAAACTCTTGAATGTGTTGATTTAGCTAAAAGAAATTGTTATAAAACAATTGTTTCTCATAGAAGCGGTGAAACGGAAAGCACTTTTATTGCTGATTTAGCGGTTGGTCTTAACTGCGGTTTTATTAAAACCGGGTCATTATCAAGAACGGAAAGAACAGCAAAATATAATAGACTTTTATATATTGAAACAGTTTTAGCAAAAAGTGCAAAATATTTGACAAGGGATTTTATGCGATAATGCCATTGATAAATGATACTATAAAATCTTTCAGATAAGCTATTATAATGTTAACTATATCAAAATAATCATCATTTTGTTTGTTATAGCTTCCATTTTTAGAAGGGTCATATTGAGGCGATTTCATATACCAAAGAGCAATACCATATTGCTCACATAAGGGTTTTATTCTGTTATAGTATTTAAAGCTTTCAAAATTTTCAATTATCAGAATAATTGCGGGTTTTTTACCCGTCATTCTTGCGTAATGCAGACTTTGACCAATGCTCTCCGCCCATTTTGGAGCAAAATCAAACTCAACGACATAGTTTTTAGTTTCACAATCTATTCTTGTGTCGTCAATTAGCTTGACTTCTTGTCTACCGTGCCATTTTGAGCACCACTCGTTTTGATAATATTTTTCAGGGTAGAGATGTTTTGCGTTTGCTGTTTGAAACAGAAAAAATAATACTGCTAATACTCTTAAAAATGCTTTCATTCTAATATTTTAACACAAATTTAAAAATTTATATTAAGTTTTGTAACAAAATAAATTAAAATTGAAATTATGTATTCGATATATACTTTATATATATGTAAGAGTTATGATAAAGGATAATAAAGATGAAATTACAGATTGCTGATAACTTCGATGAAAAATTAGCTGAACTTTATTCATCCAGAGTAACCGTTAACTTAGACAATAATCAATCTTCAATAGATCCTAATAAATTTTGGAATTCAATGGAGTTAATTGCTGTTAATCATAAAGCAATGATTAATTTTAGGATTAACAGATAAGAAAATATTAACCGATAATGGCGGAAATATAGAGAGAGAATTACATAAATAAGCGGAAATAGGAGTTTAACCCCTCTTTTAGTTAAGAGGGGTTTTTGTATAACTTAGAATAATATTTTCCGTTTTTTCTGACTATTATATTAAATTCGTTTTTAAGTTCGCTATGCGCAAAAGATTTTAGAGGAATTAAAGTTTTATAGTATTTTGAATAAATAAAAATATCTTTTGTTTTATCAATATTTTGAATAATTATGGGGATTTTATCGGAGTCATTATAAAAATAAGTTGCTTCAAGTCCATCCAGACTTGCAATTATAGAATTTATAACATCACTTCTTGTAATTAAATAATCACTTAAAGAAAAAGAATCAATATTATATTTAATTGAAAGAGTTTTATTTGTTGTATCCGTCAGAGTATAATTTTTCTTTTTATATTTTTCAATATTATTATAGAGATTATCTAAATCATCATCAATCAATTCAATAAATTTATTTTCTTTATAGTTGAGCTTTAGCTTTTTTAATATTCTTTTAAATTTTAAACTATCTTTTTTATTTGCTAAAATTACGATTTTATTTTTTTGAATTTCAAAAAAATCAATATTTTTATTAATTTTCGGGCAATCAATTCCGACTAAAATTGTTGCGGGTTTATTTATCTCTTGTATAATATCTTTTGCCGTTTTTTCGCTTTCAAGAATGCTTGAAGCAGGGTTTAAATATATTTCAATCGGTTTAATTGAGCTTGTTTTTAAAAGTTTAAGATTAATATAGCTCGGGTAGTTGAGTTTTGATATTATTTTTTTAAGCTTAATATAAAAGAAAATATCAGCTAAAGTATGCTTTTTTGAAAGTGCTAAAACTAAAGCTTTATGATTATTATGGTTAATTAAATAATCGGGCGGGTTTTTATTATCTTCATAAATTTTAAAAGCGTCTTTAAGTTTTAGCGAAAAATTATTATCTTTATAAGCTATTGTTACATTTTTTATATCATCAATATTTTTAAAATTTCCGTTAATAATAACGGGATAAGAATTAAAATTATTTGTGTTTGTTGCTGAATTTTGAATAATATTTGACCTGTTCAGGGTATTTAAAACATCATCTAAGGTTAAATCATACCTTACTAAATCAGAATTTTTATAATCGAGATAAATACACCTTGGAATATCATCAAGCTTTAAAACTTTTGATACAATATTATTTTTAATTATATTATCATAAGTTAAATTAAAATATTTTTTTAGAATTTTATAGTTAATATTATCATCACAATAAATTATAATAAAAGCTTGATAAATTGAATTAAAATCATCTTCATAAGATATTTCAATTTCTTTTTTAATATTTTGAGAAATATTATTCAAAGCCAAATCAAGCTTGTTTTGAATTGAATAAGAGGCAAGCTTTTTATTTATAAAAGGTTTAATTTTACAATAGATTGTGCAGGAATTTTCTTTTGAAAAAATAACAACATCTTTAATTTTATCAGCCTGAAGCAGATTATCTTTAATATTTTTTGCAATATTAAAATTAATATCAATTGCGCTCATATTATTTATTTTTAGAGTAATTTTAATTGAATATGGCGCATAGGGCGCATTTAAAAAATTAATATAAAAAATAAAAGATATTGTTAAAATTATTAAAGCCAAGAATACAATAATTCTATAACTTAACTTTTTCATGGTTAACTACTTTATCAAGCCCTTTTGATATTACAACATCATTCGGACAAACACCATAGAGGACTTCAATTTCTTCATCTTTAATTTCGCCTGTTTTAACTTTTTCTTTTTTAACTTCGCCAATGTTATCTTTAATATTTATAATCTTATAAACATATTTATTCTCGCCTTCTTCAAATACGCTGTTTAAGGGAATATAGGTTAATTTTGTATTATCAAAAGGAATATTTACATCAACGCTCATACCGTCAACAAGTTCATCAACAAGATTATCAAGATTAATTTTAACCAGATAACCGCCTGAGTTTATGCTTGTTTTTGAAATGTGGGCAATTTTTCCTCTATATTTTATATCGTTTCTCTCAACCCAAATTGTTTCATCAAGCATTAAATCATTAATAGTATCGCTATCAACCATAATTTCAACCTGTGTTTTATTTGTTCCGATAATTGTTAAAACAGGCTGACCAACTGAAGCGTAAGAACCGACCTCTGCCAATTTTTCCGATATATAGCCGTCATAAGGCGCTGTTATGATATTATAGCTGATTTCTTTATTCAGATAATTTATTTTTTCCTGCTGAATTTTTATTTGTTCTTCATTTGTTTTAAGGGCAAAATATGCTTCTTCCCAGTCGTTATCAGATATTGCCCCTTCTTTATGTAATGTTGACATTCTTTTATAGTAGCTATCTGCTTTACTATATTGAATTTGAGCTTCTTTAAGGTGTGATAATTCTTCATTTTTTCTGATTTTATACAAAATTCCATCCAGTCGAGCTAATACCTGCCCTTTTTTAACAAAATCTCCTTTTGTATAGGGTAAAAACTCAATTCTGCCTTCTGTTTGAAAGCTTAGTTTTGAGCTTTTCTGTGATTTAATCATCCCATGGAAAGTTTTTGTATTTGTATTTTTGCTCTTAGTCACGGTTATATAAGAAATATTGCTTTCTTTTGTTGTGTCTATTGAATTACAGGCGCTTAAAAGCGAGATTAATAATATATAAAAAATGATTTTTATTGATTTCATTTCAGGATTTTATAATTATTAATTATTTTTTTAATCGCAAAAGCGGGCTATTCATAAACTTGTTTTAGAATTAAGCCGTTTATACTAAGTTCATAAGAAGGGTTTGTTTTTGAGAGAAGAATTGTTTTTCTTCTTTTAACATCATAACCCCAGGTACCTAAAAACACTTTATTATTGTCTTTATCATAAATAAAGCAATGAACAACAATTAAATTATCGTTTTTAGAGCTGAAACCTAAAGGGTTAATGTCATACCTGTATTTAATCAGCTGCATATTTTCGCTATCAAGATAATAGTTTTTTATTGCTTCATCAAAATCAAGCAGTTTTATTGTTTTATTCTCATCAACAAAATGAACATATAAATAGGTTTTATAAATTCCTCTTTGAGTTGAACCTACTTTCTCTTTAATTAAGAGCTTTTTTGAGTCATGACTCCAATCAACAAGGGTTAAACCGTTAAATAAATTAGGATATTGTTCTTTTATTCCGGCTTGAATTATGGGTGTTCTTTTTTGGCTGTAATGCTTAAAATCAAGCAATCTTCTTGCTTTTGTTTTTGTTAAATCAAGTTTTGCAACATAAAACTCTGATGAAATTTGATTGTTTGAAGGATTAAAATAGTATCTGGGGTATGCTATAAGCTTGCAATTAATATCTGCAACTATATAAGGATAGCTGAAAGTAAATTTTTTAATGTCTTCGATATTAACTTCTCTTGTACCTTGCGGATAGTTATATTTTTCAAACCCGTATTTAGCTTCAGGCATGTAAAATTTTTTTTCATCAATCGGTTCTTTTTCTTCTTTAATTTCTCTATCTTTTAAAGGAACGTTTTTTGATTCTTCAAGCCATTCTTGCTTTGTTTCAACCATTCTAGGGATTTTTTCTTTTTGTTTCTTTTTAAATAAAAAAGCAGCGCAAGGATTTATTTGTATAATCGTGCAAAAAAATAAAAGCAAGAGAAATATTTTTTTCATTCAACTAAACTAAGCCTTCTTTAAGCGCAACGATTGCAGCTTTTGTTCTATCCGTTAAGTATAATTTTTGTAAGATATTATGAACATGGGCTTTTGTTGTTGAAATTGACACAACAAGCTTTTGAGAAATTTCCTGATTAGATAAACCATCAACTATTAAAGACAAAACTTCAAGCTCTTTTTTTGTTAAGCCGTATTTTTTATTTGCTTCTTTTTGAGCGTCCGAAGACTTTTTCGGTGCTTCGTTTTCCCCTTGTATGCTTGATAAAACCACTCTTGCAATTTGAGAATCAATCCAAGCCGCATGACTTGCTACGGTATCAATTGCGCTTATTAAACTTTGATAGCTTGAACCTTTCATAATATAACCGTCAGCTCCCGCTTTAAAAGCTGCAAAAATATCTTCTCTGTTATCTCTTGATGTAAACATTAAAACAGCGCAATCAAGCTTCAATTCTTCTTTTATTTTTTTTGTTGCGGATATTCCATCCATCTTAGGAAGCCCTATGTCCATTAAAATAACATCAGGATTAAATTCTTGTGCCATAGAAACACCTTGAGAACCGTCCACAGCTTGAGCTACAAGGTTAAAATGAGGTGTATTTTCAATTTTTAACGCTAAACCGAGCCTTGTAAACTCATGGTCTTCAACAAGCAGAATATCAATTGTTTTTTCATCATTTTGCATAATTTTCATATTTCCGACATCTTTATTCAACATATTTACAGTGGTACTTTACAATCATTGATTGAATTTTTAAGCTCAAAGGTAAATTTTGAACCTTTATTTAATTCCGATTCGACATAGATTTTTCCGCCATGCGCTTCAATTATCTGTCTTGAAAGATACAGCCCCAACCCTGTTGAGCTTGAGCGTTTTTGATTAGTGCCTTGAGAAAACCTGTTAAAAAGTTTTGCACAATCGGAGGAAGAAAGACCTATTCCGTTATCAATAACATCAACTTTTAAATTTTTATTATCTTTATTTAAATTGATTTTAATATTTGAACTGTTTTGAGAATGTTTAATGGCGTTTCCCGCAAGATTTGTTATAACCCTTCTGATTTCATTCTTGTCCGCATTTATAAAAAGCTCTTTATCAGGGCAATTTATATCAATTTCAATATTTGATTTTTTAGCCAAAGGAATAAGCTCTCTGGTGCATTCTTTTGTCAGTTTTAAAATATCAAATCTTGTTTTACATAAATAGGTTTTACCTGCTTCATATCTGTACACTTCTAAAAGTGCATTAACAAGCCCCAGCATATCTTCAGAGCTTTTTTTCATAGCTTGAAAGAGGTTGTTTTGTTTGTCGGTAATTTTTCCTAAAGACTCGTCTAAGATAAAATCAAGCCCTGATATTGTCGCCAGTAACGGCGTTCTTAGGTCATGCGTCAGAGTTGCAATAAAGTCATCTCTTAATCTTTCCGTTTCTTTTTGATAGGTTACATCTCGAATAACGGCAACGTAAAAAGTGTTTAAATCGTTTATAATCGGAGCAATACTGATTTCAACGGGGATTTTTACATCCTTCTTGTAGTTAATTATGCTGTAATTTCTTAAAAACAGATTTTCTTTTGCTTCAAGGTTTGATATATGGAATTGTTTTTTTTCATTAACCGCTAAATCAAACAGATTACAGGAGATTAACTCTTTTTTGCTTTGACCGAACAGATTAAGAGCGGCATTATTCAAGTCGGTAATTTTTAAATCTTGATTAAAAGTTACAATTCCATCCGCACAACCTGAAATTATTGCATTAAGCTTTGAATTTGCATTGATTAGCTCTTTTGTTCTTTTTTGAACCGTATCTTCAAGGTCTTTAGAGTACTGTTCCAGTTTTTTGTTGGCAATTTCAAGTTCTTTTATTTTTTTATCAAGCTCTTTTTTTAGTCTTGTTCTCTCAAGAGCATTTTTAATATTTATTATTAAATTATCATTATCCCAAGGCTTTTCTATATATTTAAAAATCCCTGTTTCGTTAATTGCTCGAATTGCGTTTTCTTTATCGGCATAACCCGTTAAAAGAATTGTCGTAGTATCTTTTTGAAGTTTTTTTGCCTGATTTAAAAAGTCAATTCCGTTCATTTGAGGCATGATAAAGTCGCTTATTATTAAATCAACTTCGTTGTCTTTAAGATACTCGAGTGCTTCAATCGGATTATTATATGCGCTTATTCCTCCAAAACCTTCAAGCCCTAAAAGCGTTACCAGGGTTTTGGTTACCATTTGTTCATCATCTACTATGAGGATTTTTTCTAATTTGTCCATAATAAAAAGATAGTGTATTTTTAAATATAATACAAATTATTAACAAAAATATAAAAAACTTAAAATAACGGGCAAAATATTTTCTTTACATGTTTTCTTATGGTAGTGTATGTTTAGGAATAAAAATCAAAGCTATTTGATTTTTTAAGAAAGCAATGAAAGTTAAAACAGATAAAATTATCAATAAGCGGGAAGGCTTGGCTAAAGCAAATAATGCTAAAGCGCTATCACCCTCCCGACTTATTAAAAATAACGATATAAGTTTTGGTGCTAATTATCAAAAGATTATTAGCAAAGGCATTAACTCAAGCACTACTTATACAAACATTAATAAAATCGCAAGCAATATAGACGACGTTCTTGGCGATAACTTCTTTACAAGCACCCTTCAAAAAGCCAATATCGCAATAGAAAACGATAGAGTAAGTATTAAACAGCCTACTTTATTAACGGATATCTTTGAAACGATTAAGTATCCTTTTGTAGGACTTCCCCTTGATTTAACCAATTGGGCTTTAAGAGGATTAAAGAAAACACCTTTTAAAAAATCAGCGCAAGCCCTTCTTGATACAAATTTACTTTCAAAAAGAGCACAAAAAGTTGAGGTTGAAAAAAGTTATAATCTCGCAAGAGATATCTTAGAAAAATTTTCAACATCCTCAACAAGTACAAATATTGATAAATGCAGCGATAAATTTAGGGAAGATATTGCAAGCGGCATAACGAAAATCTCAAAGAATTATAATTCAAGAGATGAAAGAACGCTGAATCGTGCTGTGACGGCAACGGTAAGCGCCCTTTATTCGGCTTGTGATTTTTATAATATTTCACTTTTACAAAAAGACGATAAAGAGGAAGCCAAAAAAGCACAAAAAGCCCGCTTTAAGCAGGAGATGACAAGAATGGGCTTAAGTGCCGGGATGACATTTTTTACCTTAGGGGCCTTAGAGCGATATGTAAAAAATAATGTCATTGCTAATTCTCTTGTAATTGCTCTATCTTCTCTTACTTCCGAGGTTGTTTCAAGGGTGTTTAACCATACTCCGCTTCATCCTCTAACCCCCGAAGAAGCTAAAAAAACAGCCCAAAAAACAGCTAAAAATTCGGCTCAAAAGAAAACAGAAAAAACAAAAGATACTCAACAGCACCAAAACAACCAAGAACAAAACCACCTGACATTTAAAAACAGATTTAACGATAAAAACTTTATTCAATTTGCACAAAAAGACGGTACATATACTCCTTTAAATCACATGACAATATCTAACGCTAAACAGCTTGTTGATGATATTCAAAGTGAGGATAAAAACAAAAAATCAAAAAGTATTAAAACCATTGTAGGACTTGCCTTCGCTTCCGCTTCCGTATTGTATTTGTTTAATAAAATCGCAAGCGGTAAATATAAAAACGAATGGCTGAAAAGAGAGTGGTTTATTAAATATAAAGATAAAATTAATGCTTTTAATTCAAATACCTCTCCCAAATTGGACGAAAACATAAAAGTAATATTTGATGAAATTAAGGAAAAAGATAGAAAAATTCAAGCACGCTCTAATTTCATAAGAAACTCCGTAACAAAGAAAGATAAACTTATCAATCTTGACGAGCTTAAACATTCAATTGAAAAACTGAAAACAACAAAAGAAGGTAAGACAATTTCAACTCTGCTTGATGAATATTTAAATCATATTGACTTGCTTATAAAAACGGGAAGTACCTGTGTAACGGCAAAAGAAAAGAGATTTTTAATCCCCGGAGTTTATGACGGTGTCACAAAAATCGTGAAAATGGTCTATCAGATATTCTCTCTGCCTGCCGCAATGTTAAACGGCATAGCCGACAAATATTTGTTTAAAAATTCTTCAAAAGCATTCAACAAGGTAGATAAGAAAATAAACATAAATTGCGATAAATTAAAACAGGAAGTTTTGGAATTATCTCATATCTGCAAAAAACACTCAAATAATCCTCAAAAAGCAATTGAGCAAATAAAGAAAAATATCAGAAACTTTGAAACGGGCTCAGAAACGGGCGAGCTTGCAAATATTTCAAGAACAATGGTTACTTGCATTTCAACTTACTTCTTTGTAAATGATTATCGAAATAAAGTTTTAATTGAATCAGAAGGCAGAGACATCCAAGAAGCAAAAGAAGAAACCAAAAACAGAATTGCTCACAAACTATCAAACTTTGTTATAAACGGAACGTTAATGAATCTGTTTAATTCAATATTTAAAGTTCCCTTAAACAGAAGTCTTGTTGAAGCTTCGCTGATTGCAACAACAACTGAAGCTACAAACGAATTTTTAGTAAGAAAATCTATTTGTCAGCCTACAAGAAAAATGAACTCCAAACAGGATATTTTGGAATACGAAGAAAAACAACTTAATAAAAAAGGCTTAATGGGTCTTTGGTCAAAAACATTTATGAAATTAACAGGCAAAAAGACTCTAACTCAAAAAGCCGGTGTTAACAACAACGACAAGAAATAAATATGTATCAATAACGACTGCAAAAATTATTCTAATTGTAAAACATTCGACTAATTAAAATTACAATAATTTGATTTATTGTTCCGTTATGAAAATAATAGGTCAAATTTTATCTGCTTTAATTACAATTTTAATTATTCCAGCCGTTATATTTTTAATTGTGCATATAATACATCTTACAAAAGAAACACATATAAAAGCTGAATTTACTGAGCTTGCGCCGTTTCAATCCAAAATGAGCGTTTATTTTCGAGGTTTTAAAATTGGAAAAATAACAAAGATTGAGCCTAAAGAAGATTTTTCATCTACATTAATGCATATTACTTTATTTCCTGAAAAAATATCCTTCCCTCAAAATATCAGATTACAAATTAAATCTTATAAAAAGAACTTGGCTTATGGAGAGTTGGTTTTACCCGAAAACCCTTCCGATAAAAAATTAAAGGAAGGTTCTATAATCGAAGGAAGAACCAATGTGAATTTAAATTCAATTTTGGAAAAGCAGGCAGAAAACGGTTCTTTTGATTTAATTATTGTTAATTTAGGTGAAATTACAACAAACGCTAATTCTGCCTTAAAAGAGCTGGATGGCTTATTAAAAGATGTCAGAAAAACATTCAAAAATAGTGAAAATTATATAACGCTCTCAACAAAAAACCTATCCCAAGCAACAACGCACCTTAGCCGAACATCCGTTAATATAAGCTCAACCGTTGATCAAAAAACGCTTGATAAGACCTTGAAAAACTTTGAAGAAGTGTCTAAAAATATGAAAAATATAACAAAAAATATCGATTGTGCGACAAGAAATCTCTCGCAAACAATGGATAATATACAAGGAATAACCGAAAATGTCGACGGCATAACAAACAGTGTGAACTGTACAATGAGAGAAAGGTTTGGCGGTTTTAGGCTGTTTTTTGGAAAAACAAGTCAAGATTGTAAATGTAAGGAAAAATAGCGCTAAGATAGCCGCTTTAAATTTAAAACTTTGGATTATTGAATTAAGTTAAAATTAATGCCGATGGCCGGAGTCGAACCGGCACGTGGGGTGAACCACACCAGATTTTGAGTCTGGCACGTCTACCAATTTCATCACATCGGCAAAACTTTTTATTCAATTATCAATTTCTTGTTGTCGGATGTAATGAAATTGGTACGTTTTATATTTTTGTTTAATTTTGTTTTTTTTGATATTAAATCCCTTTTGTTTTAACAGCAAAATTAAACGGTCATCACATCGGCAAAACTTTTTATTCAATTATCAATTTCTTGTTGATATATTTAAACAATACCAAAAATATTACAAACTGTCAAAATTTTAATTTTTTAACACGTTTAACTTACCTATATGTTAAAGATATAAGTATATCTTGACAAAAGTTAATAAAAAACAGATAATATTGTTAACCGGTTAACAATATTTGGAATTATATATCCGCATTGTAACACTTAACTTTAACAGAGATAAAGCTATGAAAGATTTACATTTACTGAATACCGATATTTTTCTTAAACTCTTTGAAACAATGCAGCAATTGGATGTTTGTTACAAAAAAGCTTTTGGAGATATTTTAAACAACTATACGATATCTGAGATGCATATAGTTGATTTTATAGGAAAATCAGAAAATCCAAACGTTACAAAGATTGCTTCAGCGCTTAATTTAACCAAAGCCGCAGTAAGCAAAAGTATTAAAAAACTTATAAACAGAAAAGCGCTTGAGCTATATAAAAGCCCTGAAAATAAAAAAGAAATTTATTACAAATTAACTTCAGTTGGAGTTGATGTTTTTAATAAACATTTAAAAATGCACAAAAATTGGTGCGCTAAAGATATTGAGTTTTTCAATCAATTCAGCAAAGATGATTTAGAAAAAACTTATAATATTTTATTGAACTATGATAAATTATTAAAAAAAAGATTAGAAAATATTAAGGAGAATTTAAAGTGAAACAAAGTTATAAAATCGAAGTCGACTGCGCAAATTGCGCTAATTTAATTGAAGTTGAAGCTTCTAAAATTAAAGGTGTTAAAAGTGTCAGTGTAAATTTTATTACTCAAAAAATGGAAATAGAATTTTTAGATGACGTTGATTCTAAAAAAGTTATGAAAGAGATAATAAAAAATTGTAAAAAAATTGAACCCGATTGTGAAATATATCTTTAAAAATTAAATCCAAGGATAAATTATGACAAAAAAACAAAAGAAAATGTTATCAAGAATAATTCTTGCGGCTCTGATGTTGATTATATTACATTTCATCCCTCTTGAGGGTGCACTAAAGTTTGGCGCATATATTATTCCTTATTTAATTATAGGTTATGATATCATCAAAAAAGCATTTTTTGGCTTGATTAACTTAAAACCCTTTGATGAGTCGCTTTTAATGACAATTGCAACCCTTGGGGCAATAGCCCTTGCGCTTTATCAGCAATCAAAAGGTTTGAGCGCCAACTATAGCGAAGCAATTGCCGTTATGCTGTTTTATCAAATCGGAGAACTTTTTCAAAATATTGCAGTAGGTAAATCAAGAAAAGATATTGCAAAACTGATGGAAATTAAGCCTGATTATGCTAATATCGAACAGGATGGTAAACTTGTTTGCGTTTGCCCTAATCTGGTTGAAAAAGGAAGTATAATTTTTGTAAAACCGGGCGAAAAAGTGCCAATTGACGGTATTATCAAAGAAGGTAGTTCCGTTTTAAATACATCCGCAATAAGCGGAGAAAGTATACCAAAAGAAGTTGAAAAAGGCGATACGGTCTATTCCGGTTCAGTAAATCTTCAAGGACTTTTAAAAATTAAAACAACAAAAGAATTTAACAACTCCACAGCTTCAAAGGTTTTAGAACTTATAGAAAACGCAAGCTCAAAAAAATCTCAATCGGAAAATTTTATCTCAAAATTTGCGAGAGTGTACACCCCGATAGTTGTTATAAGCGCATTGGTGCTTGCAATATTACCGCCTTTAGTCGGAATATTTTTCCTTGATAAAGCGCCTATGTGGAACATTTGGATATATAGAGCGCTGACATTTTTGGTTATAAGCTGTCCTTGTGCTTTAGTTGTAAGCATTCCTTTAACGTTTTTTAGCGCAATCGGAGGCGCAAGTCGTCAGGGAATACTTATTAAAGGTTCAAATTATATTGAAACATTATCAAAAGTTAATACGGTAATATTTGACAAAACAGGCACTTTAACTCAAGGCGCTTTTGAAGTAAGCGCTATTCATCATAGCAAAATTGATGAAGATAAACTTTTAGAATATGCTGTTTTGGCTGAATGTGCCTCAGTCCATCCGATTGCACAAAGCTTAAGAAATGCTTATAAATATTACAATAAAGAGCTTGATTTAAACAGAGTGACAAATTTTAAAGAACTAAGCGGCAGCGGAATTATTGCGTGCATTGATAACCTTGAAATTATTCTCGGAAGCGAAAAAATAATGAAGAAATATGATATTGAACCGATTATGTGTCATTCAAGCGGCACAATTATTCATATAGCGCTTGATAGAAAATATTGCGGTCATATCGTTATAACAGATATCATTAAGCCCGATTCCGCTTTAGCAATTAAAGAACTTAAGAAGATGAAAATTAAAAATCTTGCTATGCTGAGCGGGGATATCAAAAAAGCCGTGGAAGATATTGCAAACGTTTTAGGAATTGATAAAGCATACAGTGAACTTTTGCCTAATCAAAAGGTTGAAATTCTTGAAAAATATATAAACGAAGGTAATAAAACAGCATTTGTAGGTGACGGTATAAATGACGCACCCGTTTTAGCTCGAGCGGATGTCGGAATTGCAATGGGCGCAATTGGTTCAGATGCTGCAATTGAAGCAGCGGATGTTGTTTTGGTTGATGATAACCCGATGAAAATTGCAAGTGCCGTTAAAATTTCAAAAAAATGTTTGAATATAGTTAAACAGAATATTTGTTTTGCACTTTTTGTTAAATTTATCTGCTTAATTTTAGGTGCTGTTGGTGTTGCAAATATGTGGCTTGCGGTGTTTGCAGATGTCGGAGTTATGGTTATTTGTGTAATTAATTCTTTTAGAGCATTGTTTGTTAAAAGAGTCTAGAAAGCAAGATGATAAAAAGAGAAGTAATAGATAACAAAACGATGATGAATAAAATTGGCAAAGCGTGAAAATAATACAAAACAACCGATTGGATGTGCTTTAAAACTGTCATTTTTGCTTCAACTATATCAATATTAAAAAACCCTACCGCTAATTAAGTTTAATTTAATCAATTTGCTTTTTTTAAATATAGATTCAGTAACAATTAAATCTTTATCGCTTCTTGTCATAATAATCATATACTCTTTTTTATTTTTATCATGATTATATTAACAGAGGATGTAACTAATTATTTGATATGTACGGCGATGACGGATAGAAAGGTGAGGCACAATGGGAAATAGGGTCGTGTTCCAAGGTTAAAGATTGCAACAGGTGCATATATCTTCCTATTAAATCTGATTCATTCTCTCATGTTACAACTTATACAATTACAGCAGGGATACATATTCTAAGCCGTAGTTTTACCCATCATATCATTAGCGAGGTGCAATAGTCGTAGGGTAGACTTTAGTC